>NZ_JBVPVA010000675.1:0-14571 GCF_055612215.1 Actinomycetospora sp.
ACCCACCCCGGTGACGTCGACCGGGGACACCGGTGGGACGGGGACCCCCGCACCCGCCCCACCACCCGCCTCCCGAGCCCCGGCCGGAAGCCGAGCGGCTCGGGAGGCGGTCGTCGAACCGCTGCGATCACGGCGTGAGCGCGCTCAGCTGATCGGAGTTACACCAACCCGACGCGACCCTCAGTCCCGTCAGGACGCGCGATTCACGCGAAGGAGAGCGGCCATGGTCAGCACTGAGCGACCCCGCGACCACGTCCCCGCGGGACCGGGGCTGATCCGTACCTCAGACGCCGAGCGGGAGGACACGGTGCGCGCGCTGCACCGGGCGCTCGGCGAGGGCCGACTCGACCTCGAGGAGACCGAGGCCCGGGTCGCGGCGGCCTACGCCGCGGTGCACCGACATGAACTGCCGGCCCTCCTCGGCGACCTCCCCGGCGCTGCGCGTGGGGCGGACGCGCTGCTCGACGGCCCCGACGTGCCCGAGTGGGAGACCCTGTGGGCGGCGCTGGTGTGGCGGGCCCGGGCGACCCTGTGGGACGGGCCCGGCGCGGCTCGCCGCGTCCCGCCCGGTCCCGGGCAGCGACGCCTAGCCGCCCTGTTGCTGGTCCTGGCGGTCCTGTGGTTGCTGGCATGGGCCGTGGTCGGGGCCGTGCTCTGATGCCGGGCAGGAGCACGCTGCACGTGCTGCACCCGCCTCTCCCCCGTCACGGGCGGTGACGTGCTCCAGCGAGTCCTGGCAGCCGACGACGACCGGGCCATCCGTGAGTCCCTCGCCCGTGCGCGAGCGCTCGAGGGCTATGAGGTCGGCGCCAACGGCGTCGAGTCGTTGACCCTGATGCAACGCGAGACGTTCGATGCCCCGGTGCTCGACGTGCTGATGCCCGGGGTGGACGGCCTGGCCGTCTGCCGCGTCCTGCGCAGCCACGGGGACCGCCCCCCGGTGCCGATGCTCACCACTCGGCAGGAGACCGCAGACCGAGTCGCGGGCCTCGCCGCCGGGCCCGACGACTACCTGCCCAAGCCCTTTGAGCTCGACGAGCTGCTCGCTCGGCTACGCCCTCTGCTGCGTCGGGCATCCTTCGGGACCGACGCGGCCGGGGGTTACTACTTCGGCGTGGACCCGAAGAACTTGACGGTCTACATCGGCTATGTGCGTCGCAAACTGGCCGAGGCGGGAGCGCCCCCGCTCCACAGGGTGCGCGGGGTCGGGTACACGGTGCGCCCGCGGTGAACTTGCGGACCCGATTCGCGCTCGCGTTCGCTCTCGTCAGCGCCGTCGTCGCCGGGCTGGTGGGCGTCCTGAGCTACCACGCGGCGGAGACCCGCATCACCGCCTCGAACGACACCACCCTGCAAGCTGCCGAAACCGCGCTGGCCGCCGGGGAGACCGGCATTCTCGCGACACCGGGAGGCCCACCACACGGGCAGCGTCCCGGCGACGGAGACGGGGACGGCACAGACGCCAACCTCCGGCGCGGCCAGGCCATCGTGGGGCGGCTGGTCACCGCGGACGGGCGGGTGACGACACTCGGCGGAAGCCCGACAGCCATCCCCGTCACCGACGCCGCCCGCACCCTCGCCGCGATCGGCGTACCCGGCCAGACCGACACCACGGAGGTGACCGTCACCGGAACAACCTACCGCGTGCTCACGACCTCGTTGGCCGACGGGCGCGGGGCCCTGCAGGTCGCACTCGACGTCGAGCTCTCCCACAGAGTGCTCGGAGGAATGGCGATCGAGGTCTCCTGGGTGAGCGCTGTCGTCCTACTGATCGCCGCGGGCGCCGGGTGGCTACTGGCGGGCAGGATCACGCGGCGCCTTGAGCGCTTGGCCGGGATCGCCGAACGGGTCAGCGGACGCGGCGACCTCGCCGAGGGCGTGTCCGTCGAGGGGCGGGACGAGGTCGGACGCCTCTCGGCGGCCTTCAACACGATGTTGGGGCGCCTGGCCGCATCCCGTGAGGCCCAGGACCGACTCGTCCAGGACGCCGCGCACGAGCTGCGGACCCCGTTGACGAGCCTGCGCACCAACGCGAGCGTGCTCCGCCGTTTCGCGGACCTCTCCCCCGATGCCCGCGATCGGCTGCTCAACGACGTCCAGGGCGAGACGCGCGAACTCTCCCACCTGGTCGACGAACTCGTGGAGCTCGCCCTCTCGGGCCGCTCGGATGAGCTGGAACAGGACGTGGCCCTGGGCGAGGTCGCGGAAGAAGCGGCCGAACGCCTCCGGCGTCGCACCGGGCGCAGCGTGATCGTGGACGCCGACGACTCGCTCGTCCGGGGTTGGCGCGCGGCGCTGGATCGGGCGACGGGCAACCTGCTGGAGAATGCAGCCAAGTTCGACGAGTCCGACGAGCCGATCGAGCTCGCGGTACGGGCCGGGACGACGACGGTCCGCGATTACGGCTCGGGCATCCCGGCCGCCGAGGCCGATCGCGTGTTCGACCGCTTCCATCGCACCGACTCCGCCCGCGGCCGACCCGGCTCGGGCCTCGGCCTGGCGATCGTGCGGGATGTGGCCGAGTCGCACGGCGGAACGGCGTTCGTGACCACCCCGAGCGGCGGAGGTGTCACGGTCGGGTTCTCGGTCGGCGCCGACCGGCTGCTCCCCCAGGGGCCCGCTATCGGAGACGGAATGCCGCGCGCCGCGCGAGGTCAGCCTCACTGACGCGATCCCAGTGCCCACCATCGGGCTCGACAGCAAGGGACGTCTCCTGGCAGCCGACCGCAGCCGCCCCCGCTGCGTGCGGTTCGACGCGTGGGCCAGCCGTACACGCCCCGCTCATCTGCACCGCGCATCGTGGCGCTCGGGGACTGTGAACGACACCCGGATGCCGGATCACAACCGAGAGCGAGGACCTCATGAACCGTAGACCAGGCGAGCGTCGGAGTGGGAGCGGCTTGGTGGGATTGCCGGTGCTGGCCCGGGGCGCACACCGTCATCCCGGTCAGGGTGCCTGCCTCATGGAATACACCGCTCTCCTAGTTGGAGCACCCTTCAACGACCGTCCGCGCTGCACGCACCCGGCGATGGCGGAGCTGGCCCGCCAAATCAACGACCGTGTCGGCGACCAGACCAGGTTGGAATTGATCACACGTGTATCCGCCTTGACCGTTGTCGGGCCGGGGCGTCCCGGTGTGGCAGCAGCGGTTGCCAGGGCGGTCGTCGCGGCCAATCACCAGTACGCCGCGGACGCGCCGCTGCTGGGCTGGAGGAGCCGGCGAGCCGCCCGGTTACGCGCGAGCGACGTGCCGGGCCGTGGTTGGTGGGGCCGGACGTGGAACCTGGTCTCCACCCGCGCGCTGATCACTGCCGGGCTGGGCCGCCTCACCCGACGCAGTCCCGACCCCGAAATCAGGGACCGACGCCTGCTCGAAGTGCTGGACAGTGCGTTGTCCGAGTGCACCTCGACCATCGCGATGGGCGGACACGCCCTCGCGCCCGTGGACGAGCGTATTCGCCGCGGAGACCGTGATCCGCTCGAGGACGCAGAAAGCGCAGCGCAAAGCTGATCGTCACGAACCAACGACGAGGGCGACGGCGGGGACCTGCACCACCGGCGGTCGGGCGCGGTCAGGCCGAAGTAGGTCCGGGTGACCGCACGAGCAGCACGACGGCGAACGCGAGGAAGAGACCGAGCGCGAGCGAGAGCGGGGGCTCACCCCGGTCCACGGCGTGAACAACCGATGCGCGGCCTGAGCAGTAAGATCAGCACCAGGGAGCTCGTCGAGACCAACACCGAGAGACCGGACTGCGCGCCGAGCGTGACCGACGCCGCGATGAACATGGAAGTCGCTCGACGGCAGCGTCGTCTACTGCCCGAGGAGCGCGGCCGCCGGTAAGGAGTGACTCGGTGAAGCCGACGGTGATCTGGCGGCACAAGTAGGCGTAGACCACTTTGGCGAATCGGGCGGTCAGGACGCCGACCGGGCTCACGATCCGGGCCAGTGAGTCCAGCAGGTCCTCCCGGGGCTCCTCAGGCGGGCCCATCCGGTGAGGAAGAACGTCGGCAGGCCACCGTGAACAGGGTCAGCCCGATCTGGGTTGGTGTGTAGGGGAATCCAAGCCCGAGCAGGATCACGGTGAGAACCACGGGCATGCCTGCCCCGACCCGCGCGCCCCACAGAATCGGCCAGGGTGAGCAAGCCCAGACCACGCTTGTCGTCGGCGTCCCCGAGATCCTGGCGATCAGCCCGCGCGAGCGCGGCTATGCCCTCACAGGCACCCTCTGCCGATAGCGTCCCCTCGTCGCTGATCAGGAGCACGTCCTGGCCCGGAGCCAGTTCTCAGAGAGCGAGACCCGAGCTCGCACCCCTGGCCAGTAGCTGCTGACCACTGAGGCTCCCGCACGACCCGGCCCGTTCCCGGTGCTCGAGCTCGTCGACGAAGGCTTGGCCGAGCGCACGCACCCCCCCAATGGGTCGAACACGTCCCCAGCCGGTCGTCGCCGTCGAAGCGCACCCGGGCCGAGCGCAGGTCCTCCACAACCTGACACAGGGCGTACACGCCGTGGCGGACCGGGATCTGGCGCAGCTCGCCGTCCTCGGCGCCGCCGTAGGTCAGGTGGCCATCGTTCGCCGGCGAAGCAGTCCCGGTACGAGGCGTACCAGTCGTCGCCCAAGCCGCCCCCACACCGGACGACGTTGTCGTCTCAGAGTTCGACCTCAGCACGCGACCGTCGCAGACTCCAGGATCGCCAAACGCCAGTCCGGCCGGATCGGCCTCGGCCCGCGACGGATAGGCGACCGTGAGCTCGAGGTGGTTTCGGCATGCCTCACCGATCCGCATGAGGCGATCGACGATGTTCCGCGCGCATCCGACGCACGGCGCGCCGCCGGCCTCGCCCGGCGACGCGGCGCACCGCCATTGTGGTCCGCAGCGGCGCCCCGAAACGACCTATAATCCGAAGGAAACCGCGGAAGGGGCATCATAGCCCGGCATCGTCGGGGCCGGACCACGTGTCGTTCGTGAACGCGCCTCGTGACCGCAGAGGCCGAAACCGCTCGGACGGGGAGGAACGAGCCCCGCCACCCCGAGGGCGCGGTGGCTGCCCCGGAGCCGGCGGCCGCGACGACGGGCGCCGCGGAACGGGGCGGGGCGGTGGTGGGCCGCCGGGGCGGCGCACGTGCGGGTCCGGAAGCGGCCGCCCCATGGGCACCGTGGGTCGATCCCAGATGTCGGGCCCGACTTTCGGTTCCGGGCCCGACGCCTCCGGGCCGGGCCGGGCTCCGCCCATCAGTCCGGCTGCCCCCCAGCACGTCGCGACCACCCCGAGGGCAGCCGCCGTGTCACTGGGCCGATGCCATCCGATGACCATCGTTCCTGCGGCCCCGGCCACCACCACCAAAACGCCGACGACCACCGCCGCCCGACGCCAGGCGCACCCTGCCAGGACCACGACCACGAACGCAGCAAGCATCGTGACGTGACCGCTGGGCAGGGTGTTCGTCGCCCCACCCGCACGCGGCAGGAGGGCCTTGAGGACCTGCGCCGCCGCCTCCGGGCCCACGGTCAGGACCAGCACGAGTGCGGCGCGGGCGCGGCGGCCGTGCCGAACCGCGCCCACGACCAGCACGAGCACCCCGACCACGACCACAACCGGGCTCCCGTAGGCCATGCCGATGTGCACGGCAGGCTTCGCTGTGGGCGCGGCGCGCTCGGCCCAGCGCAAGGCCCGGTCGTCGATCCCCCGCCCGGTCGGCCAGACCACGCCCACCAGATATGCCGCGAGGACCAGAGCGACCCCCGCCCCCGCCGTCGCGCTGGCCCGGACCCGCGGTCGGGGGCCGAAGTCGGGGAAGGGTGCCAGCGAACTCATCATCCCATCGTCGGCGGCCCCCATGTACAGGCGATGAGGCGCCGGGGCGTCGCCCCTCAACGGCGCCGACGACGACCAGGCGCCGGCGCGGGGCCGGTCAACCCGCGCGGGCCGGACACGCCACCACCTGCAACACCGGTCCCGATCGCGACTCGTGCCCGCCAGGTGCCCCGCCCTCGTCGTTCACAGCTCACGGACGACCGTGAGGCCCCCCCGAGCGGCCAGACGGCCAGTCCAGGACGGTGGTCGCGGCGAGCCCCGCAACGGCGCTCGATCTGCGGACGGCGCCCGTCGTCGGCCGCCGGCAGGCCCTGCTGGGCACCGTCGACTCACCCGACCCCGCCTGAGGCCACGTCCGCGGCCCGGCCGTGTCCGGGGCCCGGACCTCTCCCGGAGGGCTCCGGGGTGCGGGCGAGCAGGTACAGCCCAGTCGCCGCGGCGACCGCCCCGAGAAGCGCTAGCACGACCAGAGTCGGCCCGATCGGCGGACGTTCCTGCAGCAGCGTCAGCCCCACGACGCCGGCCGTCAGAGGGTCCGTGACGGTCAGCGCGGCGAGGGGGCCGTTGAGGCCGCCGTCGCGATAGGCGAACTGTTGCGCGCCCAGCCCCAGAACGGGCAGCATCACAGCGGCGACTAGCGCGATCCCTCCGACCACGACATCCCGCGGCCCGACACCGATCAGGCCACCGATCGCGACGTGCACCGCCACCGAGGTGCTGCCCATGCACACTCCGGCTCCCACGGCCGTGACCAGCCCCCGGGTCCGGAGCCGGAGCCGTGCCGCGGCAGCGAAGAGCACCCCGACGACGCCGAGCACCACCGCCAGGGTGACCACAAAAGGCACCAGCGCGGGGTCGGGCGGGCGGCGGCTGTGGCGCAGCGCGGTGAGCACCGCCACCAGCCCGAGGACCACGAGGGCGGCCCCCGCCCACTCGCGCCGAGCCACCCGGCGCCGGCGGACCCGCGCGTCGATCGGCAGTGCCAGGACCAGCGCGAGAACCCCGAGCGGCTGCACCACCGGGACCGGGCCGACGCCCAGGGCCGCGACATGCACCGCCGCGCCCAGTCCCAGCACGGCGAGGGCCACCCACCAAAGCGGCCGGCGCAGCAGGCCGCGCAGGAAGGAGTGCCCTGTCCGACCCGCGCCGCCTCGGTCGGTTTCGACACGCTGGAGGACCGCGGCCGTGGCGTAGCAGCAGGCCGACACGAGGGCCAGGAGGACGGGAAGAGCGGTGCTCACCGGGTCGCAGGACTCCTCAGGATCGGCGCGGCGTATCCCGCGGTGCGGCAACACTCAGCCCGAGCCGCCGAGCCCGAGCAGGAACGCGACGGATCTCGAGCTCCCCTGGGCAGCTATCGACCCAACCGGGGCAGGACCGAAGACGAACACCGCCGCAGCCACAATCACCACCACGGCGGCCCACCCGCCGGTCCACCGGGACTCGCCGAAGGACCGGCTCCCCCGGCTGCCCGCGACCAGCGCCGCCAGCGACAACGCTCCCAGCCCAGCGAAGATCGGGACCGACCACGCCCCAAAAGCAGCGTTTACCGGCATCGGTGGTCTTACCCGGTCCCGACTCGGTCCATGTCCTGAGCGAGCTCGTCCGCCGCGGCTGCAGGTGCCCTGAGCAGCTGAGGTCCTGGCCCCCCAGCTCGGGCTGGTGGCCGGGGAGGAGAACGAGTACTTAGCCCGGGCACCGGACCGGCTCGGGGTGGTCAGTGTCCCGGCGCCGCGACCGGCGACGGGCGCGTTGCTCAAGCTGATGGACTCGACGCGCCGCGACGGCGACTCCCGATCATCCTGGCGGTGCTGCTGGTCGCCCAATCGGCTGTATGCCGAGCGGCTCGAGCTGCACCGCGGGCCCGGCTTCGCTGTGTGGGAGAGGCTTCTGCGCGAGGAGGCCCACCGGGTCGCGATCACCACCGAGGCCGCTGGGCGGGCCCGGATGTCCCGAAGCCGGATGAGAGGCCGCCGGCTATGGGCGGAACACTAGGCCGTGCCAGAGCGAGTGCCAGCGCGCCCACCGTCCCCGGACCCGCCCGAATCCAGGTGGCCGAGCGACGACCCGACCACGCTGAGGACACCGCCGAGGTCGTGCTTCGTGCCGGTGGCAGCCCCGCCGGTACGGCCCACCGTGTGCTTCGAGATCGGGGCGGGCGCCGAAGTGGTGTCCCGGTCCTGGACCCGGTCCTGATCCTTTGCGGTGCTCTGCGAAGCCAGTGCGGTGGTCTCGGCGCCGGCCTCGCCCGCGTTGGAGCCGCTCCCGTCGGATGTCGCGGTCGAGGTCCGCGCCGCGGCGTCGAGGACCCGGGGCGACGGGTCGAACACGGAAACCGTCGTGGTCGTGCGTGGCGCCGTCCTCGGGGTGGCCGACGCGGCGTCGCCGGCCGCTGTGCGGTCGGTCCCGGCGTCGCCCGCCACGGGCACCAGCGGGACCATGGGGATGACCGGCGCCGGCACGGCGGCCGTCGCGGCGAGGGTCGCGCCGGCGCTGCCGACGGCGGGGACCTCGCCGGCGAACGCGCACAGCCCGGTGCCGAGGCCGACGAGGCAGCACGCGGCGGCCAGCAGGCCGAGCCGACGCCCGCGTGGTCCGGCCGCCAGCGACGGGCCGCGGCAGGCCCGGCTCGCGAGGCGGCGCCGGACCTCCGCCATGGACGGGCGAGCGCTCGGGGACTCGGCGGTCATCTCGGCGAGCAGGGTGCGGAGGCCGGGCCGCAGCCCGCCCTGCGGGGCGAGCTCGCCGAGCAGCCGGCCGAGGGCATAGACGTCGCTCGCCGGGCCGGACTCAGCCCCGGTGCGCTGCTCCGGCGCCACGTAGGGCGGAGTGACAGGCACGCCGCCCCACCGCGCAAGCCACGGCAGGAGGCCGAACTCCGTCAGCGACGCCCCCTGCGAGGTGAATGCGACGGTGCCGGCGCCGAGACCGCCGTGGGCGACGCCGCGCTCGTGCCGGGGGACGAGGGCGGTCGCGACCGCGGTCCCCAGATCACGCAGCTGGCCGAGGTCGAGACCACCGGGCGGGGTGGTCTCGGCGAGGGTGGGCTCGTCGGGGTGGTGGGTCACGAGGAAGAACCGGCCGTACTCGGTGCCGGCATCGAAGAGCTCGGCTACCTCGGGGTCCCGGTCACGCCAGCCCTGGGGATGGACCGCGAAGGAGGCCCCCTCGGTGGGACCGGACTCGACGAGGGTCACGCGCACGGACCGCTGCAGCAGCTCGTCATGCGCCCGGTGCGCGCAGCACCCCGCCGACCGGCTCAGGACCGGGCCGAGCCGGTACCGGTCCGCCACGACGTCGTCGTGCCCGCCGCAGCGCTCGCTCTCATACACAGATGCCCCCGGTGGACAATGCGGGCCGGACGGGGAGACATCAAGCAGGACACGGCACCGCGGGATCGATCGCGATGCTGTTTCCCGCAGCGTCAAATCCTCACACCTGGGTGTGGCATTGCAGGTCCAACCCGGCGCTTCCCCACCCCCAACGACCCACATCCCAACGCCCCCAACGCTGACGGGGTCGTGGTGGTGGCCTTGCACGCCGGAGACCGCCATGAGCGGTTCGACTCCGGACACTCCCACGTCGTGTCGCCGAGTGTCACGGCCGATCGCCCGCGAGGTCAGCAACCTGCGCCGCCGCGCGCTCCACCCGCCTCCGCCGACGGCGCCACTGTGAACTCGATCAGGGGCCGAACAGCACCGACACCCGCGCCAGCCGTCACCGATCGCTGGTGTCCCTCGGGCCCGCCTACGCCTCAGGGCAGAGGTTCACGTGCGCAGAGGACACCATCCTCACCGACTCCACTCGGGGCCCCCACACACCTGCGACCACGTCGTCCTCTGACACCCCGGACTCCAGCAGCGCGCACGCTCGGTGCCCGACCGCGAGCTCCCGATCCGCCGACACCATGGTGTGAGTCTCGCCGAGGTAGGAGACCTCGGCTCTGGAGTGCAGTGGCGCCGAAACCGCCGTAATCGAGCCGGCGGCAGACATCGAGAGCACGGCTACCGCCAGAACCGTCCGTCGCGCTGCCACGCCCAGTCAACCGATGAGGGCACCGTCATCGTTACCGGACGCCCCGGCAAGCGGCCTCGATCAGGCGGCTGAATCGGCGACGTCAGCCAGCCTCCTCATTCCGCGAGCGCTCGGGCCTTGACGTCGTGACCGCAAGCACTGAGAGCACGTACACCGATCGGGCCGGGCGTCCCGCCGCGCCACGGCGGTCGCGGAGCTCGGTGCGACGGGCGCCCGCAGCGTCACCCCGACCATCGCGGTGATCACTGTGATGCGCGGGCCAACCGCCCGAGTCGGTCCGGTAGCGGCCAGCAGCACCAGGTGAGTCGTGCCGATCGTCTCCAGCCCGCACCGGGGATGACCTTGACTCGGTCGAGCGGTGCGGACCCGCGTTCCCGGCGATACACGGGGCGGCCCGGCGACCACGACGACGAATCGAGCGACCTCGCAGCACAGCGGCTCGTGACCCAGCCCGTCATGGTGCTTGAGAAGATGATTCGCAGAAACCAAGTGGCGACGAGACGGCTCCGGGCAGAAGCACCGCGCTGAACGACCGGGCCACCGAGAATGGAACTACAGCCGGCGCGCTCAGTGCACCCGCCGACGACCTCGTCGCGACTCAGCCAGCCCCACCTCGGTCCCGAGGGCCGCGAGCCGCTGGCGCGGCACGAAGGACGACCAGGCCCAACCGTGTCGGTGCTGGCCTCGCCTCTGCGTGGAACCCACAATGACGCCAGCCGCGTCGGGGGGCGTCCCTGGCCGCCACCTTCTGGGAGTCGTCATGATCATTCTCGGAATCATCCTGTTGATCGTCGGGTTCCTCGTCAAGATCGCGATTCTGTGGACCATCGGCATCGTGCTCCTCGTGATCGGACTGATCCTGGCCGTGCTCGGGGCGACCGGACGCGCGGTGGCCGGGCGCCGACACTTCTTCTGAACGAACCTCGGGGCACAACGGGCCGGGCTCGGCGCGGAGGGAGCTTCGCTCCTGCAAATCGTCGGCGACACACTCAACGACCCGGACTAACCCGTCTAAGCGGCCCTGCCGGCCTCGAACGGACTGGCCCGTAGCGCTCAGCTGAGAGCGTTCGTACCTGCTCAGCGAAGGCCCACAGGCAGGGCGGACGATCGGACAGCTCCGTCGGTGTCGGAGCTCCCTCGAATCTGTGATCACAGCGGGATGATCACGACTCCCGGGCGCATCTCTGACAGTCAGGGCAAGCGCGATTCCCGGACGGGCTCTCAACGATGCTAACGCGGAGGAGGATCACCGCTGATCACTAGTGCGGTCGATAACGCCGTCCCGGTTAGCGCGGTCACGATCAGAATTGTGCGGTGGGCGGGACTGAGCTGCAGCGCAGTGCAGAGCTGCTCCACTACCCCGTCGAACGCGACTAACATGACCATCACAAGCGAGGCGGCGCGCTGGCCGCGGCGTGAGAACCGGAGGGTGTGAAGCAGAGCGCGAGCTCCGACCCCCGGAGCGGCCCGGGCCCCCTCCTCCTGGGGCGGCAGGGGGCGCGGGCGGTCGCGGTCCGCCGGTGCGGTCGGGTGCGTGCTTTCCACATCAGGCTTGTCCCCCAGCCCCAGCGCGATTAATCGCCCTTCCCGTGGCCGTGACGGTGAGGGCCAAATGCGGGTGCCGGGACGACGACGTTTGGCAGCTGCGCAGGGAACGACCCACGCAGCGACCGTTGCCGGCGGGAGCGCTGCGCTGCCGGTCATGTCCACCCCAACCGGCTTCTCTCCAACTGCGGCCACGACGAGTGGCCCGTGACCGGTGGACGTAGAACCTGTGGCTTTGCGGCAGCCTTGGGCAGCAGGTCCCGCCGGAGCGCATACTCGATCCGGGCGCGGACGAAGGGAGCGGTGGTGCTCGCGGATCTCAGTGTTGAGAAGCTGCTGGTGCTGGCGCTGATCGGGTTGTTCGTTCTCGGCCCCGAGCGCCTCCCCGCCGCCGTGACCTGGTTGGCCCGCACCACCCGACAGGTCCGCGCCTTCGCCGACGACACCTCACGCAGTCTGCAGCGCGAGCTCGGTCCCGAAGTCGACCAGCTCCGGGCCCCGTTGCGCGAACTGCGGGAACCACTGAGCGAACTCCGCGACCTTGGCCGCCCCGTCGGTTCCCGCGGGCGCTACCTGAGCTCGCCGGGCTCACCAGCGATTCGCGGCCCGGCCCCGCAACCATCCACAACCGGCCCCACACCCGACCCCACCGCCTGCGCGCCGGGACAGGGTGAAGGCACGCCAGCGGCCGGCGGGCAGCTCAGGTTCGCCGAGGACCGGGCGCCGATCGACCCCGACGCAACCTGAAGGTCCTACCTGAGCCGACGATCCTCACAGCGCCACCAACAGAGGCCGCGTTTGCCGATGCCCCGCTCACCGCCGCGCTCCCGATCCAGCTTTCACCGGGGTCGCTGCCGGTCGACGAGTGCCGCAGTTGCCGACCACACGGCCGTTGAGACCGTGGCCCACGAGCCGAGGATGAGTCAGGTGCAGCGGCGCTGTCGAAATATTCGCCTCCTCGCGGGGAGGTGTGGGCCAGCACGACTTCGGGTCCCGCGGCGTACCCGCCGACCCCAAGCCGAGCGGTCCCGTCGCGGTCCCCTCCTGGCGTCGACTGGCTTCTATGTCCGTTTCAGGTAGGTGGCGCGCAGCGCGTGCATGTCCGGGAGGCGGTCGCCGTCGAGCGGGGGCAGCGAGCCGCCGAGCACCCGGCCCAGCAGATAGTCGGCCAGGGCGGGGTTGCGGGCCAGCACCGGGCCATGCAGGTAGGTGGCCACGATGCCGGTCGCCGGACCAGGACCGGGCTCGACGATCGCGGGAGTAACGGCGCCCTCGATGCGGGTGTCGGGGTGGTTGCCGGGCCCGCGAGTGGTCTCGGCGAAGGGCAGCGCACCCGGGCCCAGGGTGCTCACCCCGGCATGGTTGTGGAACCCGATCACTTCGCCGACCCCGGGCAGGGTCGAGGTGGCCACCGACTCCCCCACCGTGCGCCGCGGACCGGGCCGCGTGGACAGATCGAGCAACCCAAGCCCGGCGTGGTCATCTCCGGCCGGGTCGGTCATGACGTGCCCGAAGATCTGCAGTCCGGCGCACACGGCCAAGGTGACCGCCCCCTGAGCCAGCGTGCTCTGCAGCCCCCGGTGGCCGGCCAACCACTCAGCGGCGACGTACTGGGCGGTGTCCTCACCACCGCCGATCACGTACAGCTCGCACCCGACCGGTGGGGCGGTATCGGCGGTGACCTCCACGACCTCGGCCGCGATCCCGCGCCAGCGCAGCCGCGCGGCCAAGACGACGGCGTTGCCGGCGTCGGAATAGGTGCCCAGTACGTCGGGCAGCAGCACCGCGACCGTGACCACGCTCTCAGCGCGCACCGCGGTCTCCCGAACGTGCTCTGGCCCTCAAGCGGCGGGCCCGCGCGGTCACCGGTGGGCGACCGGACGGCGTGACCGCGGGACCAGCTGGGAAAGGCCGGGCGCGATCGATGCCGGTCAGGGCTTGCTGGAGGTCGCGGAACGCGGTGTAGTTCGCCACCGTGTCGATCTCACCGGCGGGCAACGCCTCGATCGCGATCAGCGGGTCGCGGTGGGTGGTATGAGAGACCTCGGCGTAGCTCAGCCGCACCCCCATATCGGCGGCGCGCTCCCCCGCGACAGCCACCGCACGCCCGCGCAGCGCCCCGACGGGCACATCCCAGAGCCACGACACATCTCGGCCGTCGGCCTCGCGGGCGTTGATGACCAGCAGCACCGGGCCCTCGCCGGCGAGCATGTCAAATGCTTCGCCCCAGCCTGCGGGGTTCTTGACCAACAAGCTACGCACCAGCCGGTTTCCGTAGGCCAGGCGACCATAGCGCCCGGCGACCTCCCGGACTGCCGCCAGCTCAGCGGCTGCCGTCGCCGGGTCCGTGCCCAGCGTCGCGGCGGCAGCCAACGCCAGGGTGGCGTTGCCCGCGTTGACCCGCCCCGGCAACCCCAACCGCACCGCCACCGGCGCCCCATCGAGATGGTGCACCACCACACAATTGGTGGTGCCGCGACCGCCGACGTGCTGCCGGCTGCGCCGTCCAATGTCGGCCTGCTCCTGCCCGGTTCGCCCGACGACGCCATCCGGCTGATCGGGGTCGGGCTGCTGTGGGTCGGGCTGATCGAGTTCCCACCACCAGTGCGCGTCGGGGCGGCGCAGCCCGCAGCGGCCACACCCCCAGAAGCCTGACCTCGCCCCGTCCGGCGACCGGGACAACGGCTGCCCGCAGCGCGGGCAGGCCAGCGTGTCGGCGTGCCAGGCCCCCCCGGCCGCGACCCACACCACCCGCGACGCCGCTCCGACCGCCCACACCACCAGCGGGTCATCGGCATTGGCCACCACCACCATCTGCGGGTGCGCGACCAACACCGCGGCGACCTTGCGGGCGGTGCTACGAATCTCCGAGACCCGGTCGAGTTGATCGCGGCTGAGGTTGAGCAGCACCACCACGTCCGGGCGCACCGCATCCACGACCGGGTTCAGATGCAACTCGTCGACCTCGAGCACACACAGCCGTGCCGTCGGTGCTTCCATCAACGCGGTGACCGCGCCGTCGGGCATATTCGACCCGGTCGCGTTGTGTGCCACCGGGCCCCGCCCGGAAAGCGCCGCGGCAACCAGGTGACTGGTGGTGGTCTTGCCGTTGGTGCCAGTGATCACCACCGAGGTCCGGCCTACCGCCAGGCGCGCCAGCACATCCGGACACA
>NZ_JBVPVA010000726.1:0-2330 GCF_055612215.1 Actinomycetospora sp.
GGGTGCACGGCTACTCGATCGTCCTCCCCGACTGAGGGGCTTTCGGCCCTGTCCGACCCTGCGCCACCGCAGGATCCTGGCGATGACCTCGCAGGACGTCAGGGAGCGGGTGCGCAGCGACATGACGACCGAACCTCGCCCGGCCAGACCACCCGGCGCAGACCCAGCCCGTACGAGCGGGCACAGCGCCACGGGGTCGTTGCTCCTCTGGCGGGTCCTGAGCGCTCTCGCCCTGCTCGCGATGGGCGGGATCCACCTCTACCTGAGGTTCCACGGCACCGGCGGCGTGCTCGGAATGCTGTTCCTGCTCAACGCGGCCGGCGCCCTCGTGCTCGCGGTCGCGATGCTCGTCGCGCGGGGACCCCTCCTGCGCATCGCCACCAGTCTGAGCCTGCTGTTCGTGGTCGGCACGCTGCTGTCTCTGGTGCTCGCGCTGACCGTCGGGCTCTTCGGCCTCCGCTCGAGCCTGGACTACGAGCTCGCGCCGACCACGCTCGTCGTGGAATCGATCGGGACGATCGTGCTTCTGGTGACCACGGTGCTGGTGTTCCGCCCGAGCGATCCGTCGTCCGGCGACGGGTGGTCGCAGTGAGACCTGACAGCAGGGACGTCGTGGATCACCCCTCGGCGTCTGACCGCCCCAGCAGCCCATCGACGAGCAGGCGCACGTAGACCTCGGCGACGGCCTCCGGCGACCGCGGCCCGTCGGGGCGCAGCCAGCGGGCGGTGCCGTTGAGCGCGTCGAGCAGGGCGAGCGCGGCGAACCCCGGGTCGTCGACGGTGAACTCACCCGAGCGCACCCCGGCCGCGACCGTGTCGCGGACCCGGCGCTGATAGTGCCTGCGGTGCTCCTCGACCTCGTTGCGGTGCTCGGGGGTCAGCGCGGCGAGCTCCTGGAGCCCGACGAGGAACTCCACGCGGCGGCGCACGAGGTGGTGCAGGTGCGCGCGGACGAGGGCCGCGAGCCGGGAGCCGGGGGTGCCGGCGTCGTCGAGCAGGGGCAGGGTCTCCTCGACGGGCTCCGCGGTCACCCGCCGGCAGATCGCCGCGAGGATCTCCTCCTTGGAGCGGTAGTGGTGGTAGAGGCTGGCCCCCCGGATGCCGAGCTCGTCGGCGATGTCCCGCGTGCCCACGGCGTGGTAGCCCTCGCGGGCGAACAGCGCGGCCGCGGCGTCGACGATCTGCTCGGGGGTGACGCGTCGGCGGCCCGCCAGGGGCACCGGATCAGACACGCCGCAGCTCGCGCTTGAGCACCTTGCCCTGGCCGTCGACGGGGAACTCCTCGACGAGGTGGACCGCCTTCGGCGTCTTGTACGAGGCGAGCTGCTCGCGGCAGTACGCGACGAGGTCGACGGAGCCGGCGTCCGGCCGCAGGATGACGAACGCGGTCACGGCCTCGGACCAGTAGGCGTCGGGCCGGCCGACCACGGCGGCGCGGAGCACGTCGGGATGGCTGTGCAGCACCCGCTCGACCTCCTGCGACGAGACGTTGAAGCCACCCGATTTGATCATGTCCTTGGCGCGGTCGGCGAAGAAGAGGTTGCCCGCGGCGTCGGCGCGGACGTTGTCGCCGGTGCGCAGCCAGCCGTCCTCGGTGAACACCTCCGCGGTGCGCTCGGGCTCCTTGAAGTAGCCGAGCATCACCGAGGGCGAGCGGCACCACAGCTCCCCGGTCTCCCCCGGCGCCGCGTCGGTGCCGTCGGACGTGACAATGCGGGTCTCGAGGTGCGTGACCGGCATGCCGATCCACGACGGGTCGGCGTCGGGGATGTCCTCGAGCCGGGAGAACCAGCCCACCGAGCCGAGCTGGGAGAGCTCGGACTGCCCCCAGTACGTCCCCCACACCACGCCGTCGGCGGCGTCGGCCCACGCGTCGACGGCGGCCGGGGACACCTGGCCGCCGTAGGTCATGGCTCGGCGGACCGTGCCGACGCTCGCGGGGCCGAATCCCTCGGCGCGGGCGAGCGCGAGGTAGAAGGTGGGCGTCTGCGCGACGACCGTGACCCGTTCCGCGGCGATGAGCGCCAGCGCGCGGGCGGGGTCGAGGGAGTCGGGCAGGACGAGCGTCGCGCCCATCATCGTCAGGGTGGTCATCGACCCGAGCCCGGCGATGGTGAAGAACGGCATGGCGAAGAACCACGTGTCGTCCGGCCCGGTCCGCAGGCCCCAGCTCCAGGCCGGCGCGGTGGAGATGAGGTAGTTGCGGTGGGGGATCATCACGCCCTTGGGCGTCGATTCGGTGCCGCTGGTGTAGACGAGCATCGCGAGGTCGTGCTCGTCGACGTCGACCTCCGGCTCGTCGGCGGGCCCCGCGAGCACGTCGGCGAGCG
>NZ_JBVPVA010000754.1:0-9938 GCF_055612215.1 Actinomycetospora sp.
CGCCGACGGACATCACCCGGGCTGGACGGGGAGCGCCACGGTTCCGTCCTCGTGCAGGTCCCATCCGCGGACCCAGGCGACCTCCCAGGTGTGGCCGTCGAGATCGGCGAAGACTCCGGAGTAGCCGAACGGCTTCGGCCCGGGATCGCGGGTGATGCTGGCTCCCACGCTGACGGCGGATGCCACGACGCTGTCAACGGACTCGGCGTCACGGACGGCGTAGGCGAGCGCGGCACATCCGTAGCCGCCACGTCCGGCCACTCCGCCGTCGACGTCGAGCTTGTCGCTCCACCAGAGGGAGACGATCAGGCCACCCGCCTGGAACATGACGATGTCGCCATCGGTGACGGTCACCGTCCAGCCCAGCCGCTCGTAGAAGGCTCGGGCGGCGGGCACGTCGCGCACCGGCAGAGTGATCATGCTGACTCGCTGGTCCATGACCGAATTCTGACTCGGTCAGTGCGCCGGGCCTTGTAAGAATCGGCCCCGGAGCAGGGCTCGCGGCGTGGCTCCGGCCAGCGCTTTCACGTCGTTGATCATGTGCGATTCGTCGTGGTACCCGACCTCCACCGCGGCGTCGGCCCAGCTCCCGCCTCTCCCCGCGCTGAGCAGCCGCTGCATTCGCCCGATGCGTCGCAGCCGGCTCGGGCCGTGCCCGGTCGCGGCGAGCAGTCGCCGACGCAGCTGTCGCTCGCTGTAGCCGGTCTCGCGGGCCAACCACCGCATGCTCGGGGCCCTCAACGCGAGCGTCGGGAGTGGGTCCGGGGTCGGCGCCTCGGCCAGCAAGGTCCGCAGCGACCGTCCCGCGGCGACGTCGCGCAGTGGCAGCCGCTGATCGGCGAACTCGTGGGCGGGCAGACCGAACAGAGCCGTGAACGCCCCTGGCCGTAGTCGGACACCGACACTGTCCTGCCCAGCCCGGAGGTCGGCGAGCAGCGGCCGGGTCAGTGTCCCGACCAGGTCCGTCCCGATGATGTCCATACAGCCATCCGGCAGCACGCGCACCGACTGCGACGCCTCGCATCGCAACCGCCACGTCGTGGCCACCCACGGCGCGAGCGCCGGGTGCGGCGCCCGCTCACGCCACCGCACGCCTGGACCACCGAGGAAGACCGCGGGGACGTACGGCCACCAACCCGTCGACACCGCCGAGAACTACCACCGACACCGGTCCGAGCACCAGTCACCGCCGCCGGGGAGGCCTCCCGCCGCCCTCGTCGCACCGTCGTGGCCCACGAGGACGAGCCCCACGGACCGGGAGGATGAGGGACGATCCCCGGATGCGGTTCCGCACCTTCGTCGAGCTCGGCGGCAAGACCGCGACCGGGATGCCGGTCCCGGACGAGGTCGTGGACACGCTGGGCGCAGGGCGACGCCCGGCTGTCCGGATCACAGTCGGCGCCCACACCTACCGGACGACGGTTGCCCGGATGGGGGGTCGGTTCCTCGTCCCCCTCAGCGCGGACAACCGCGCCCAGGCGGGCCTCGCTGCGGGCGACGAGGTCGACGTCGACATCGAGCTCGACACCGACCCGCGCGACGTCCCCGTTCCCGCTGACCTGCGCGAGGCCCTCGCCGAGCACGAGGGAGCCGGCGCCGCGTTCGACGCGCTGGCCTACAGCCACCGCAAGGAGTGGGTGCGTTGGATCGAGGAGGCCAAGAAGTCCGACACCCGCGCCCGGCGTATCAGGAAGGTGATCACCGATCTCGCCACCGCGAGGACCTCGAGCGATCCTCCCCCACCTTCGTGAGTGTCGGGACCCTGCGGCGCCGCCCGCATCGGCATCGGCATCGAGTGGACTGATCACCGACGCCGAGATCAGTGGCTCGAACGCCGAGGGCGCCATCACGATGGTCTGGTTGCATCCGACCAGGCACACCGCAGTCCTGACGGCGTCCCGGTCGACGACCGCGCGCGCCGACCTCGCCGCCGTCCCCGACCAACTCCCCACGAGGACGCGGCGCACCACGCTCCACCGACGCGTTCTCGAGTTGCGGACCGATGTGGACGCCCTCCGCCGCCGCACATGGCCGAACGTCCTAGTCGGCGCCGCACGCCAGGGCGACTGCTAGGTGAGGACTAGGTACATGCCCGGTGTGTGCGGCCCGGTAGCGAGGGACCGTCAGGACACGAACCCGGTCCGGAGCGCCCGGACTCTCGCCACCTGGGAGCGTGCGATGACGCAGAGCCTCGACCGAGTCGGCCCGAGCATCGAGAAGGTCCTGTCCGACGCCGTCGTCGACGACCGCGAGGCGGGGGTGATCAAGGCCAACCGCCGGATCTTCACCGACGAAGAGATCTTCGAACTCGAGATGAAGCACATCTTCGAGGGCAACTGGGTCTACCTCGCGCACGAGAGCCAGGTCGCCGAGCCGGGCGACTACTTCACCACCGATATCGGCCGCCAGCCCATCATGATCACGAGGGACAAGGACGGCGGGCTGCACTGCCTCATCAACGCCTGCGCGCACCGCGGGGCGATGCTGTGCCGCAAGAAGCGGGACAACCGCAAGACGCTGACCTGCCCGTTCCATGGCTGGACCTACCGCAACGACGGCACGCTGCTCAAGGTGAAGGACCCCGAGGGCGCCGGTTACCCGGAGAACTTCGACACCGACGGCTCGCACAACCTGGTCAAGGTCCCGGTGTTCGAGAGCTACCGGGGGTTCCTGTTCGGCAGCCTGAACCCCGATGTCGTGCCGCTCTCCGAGCACCTCGGCGACACCACCGAGATCATCGACATGCTCGTCGACCAGTCACCCGAGGGCCTGGAGGTGCTGCGCGGATCCTCCACGTACACCTTCGACGGGAACTGGAAGGTGCAGGCCGAGAACGGCGCCGACGGCTATCACGTGACGGCGCTGCACTGGAACTACGCCGCCACCACGTCACGTCGTAGCAGCGGGGAGTCGAAGAACGAGACCAAGGCCCTGGACGCCGGCGGCTGGGGCAAGTCCGGCGGCGGGTACTGGTCGTACCCGAACGGCCACCTCTGCCTGTGGACCTGGAAGGCCAACCCCGAGGACCAGCCGCTCTACAGCGAGATCGACACGCTGAAGGAGCAGTTCGGCGAGGCCACCGGCGACTTCATGGTCCGTGGCTCCCGGAACCTGTGCCTCTACCCGAACGTGTACCTCATGGACCAGTTCTCGACGCAGATCCGGCACTTCCGCCCGATCGCTCCGAACCAGACCGAGGTCACGATCTACTGCATCGCCCCCAAGGGCGAGAGCGACGAGGCCCGCGCCAACCGCATCCGCCAGTACGAGGACTTCTTCAACGCCTCGGGCATGGCCACGCCGGACGACCTCGAGGAGTTCCGCGCCTGCCAGCTGACCTTCCAGGCGACCACCGCGCCGTGGAACGACATGAGCCGTGGTGTCCAGCACTGGATCGACGGGCCCGACGAGGTCGCGCAGTCGCTGGGCATGGACGGCGTCATCTCCTCGGGCGCCAGGAACGAGGACGAGGGGCTCTACCCGGTTCAGCACGGTTACTGGCTGGAGACGATGCGTGCCGCGCTCGCGGCCGAGAAGGAGGCCTGACCATGACGACGACCGAGAACAGCACCGTGCAGGGCTCCACCGGCGCCACCGGCAACGCCCTGATCACACAGAACATCATCGAGCAGTTCCTCTACCGCGAGGCGCGCTATCTCGACGACCGCGAGTTCGAGCGCTGGCTCGAGTGCTACGCCGACGACGTCGTCTACTGGATGCCGTGCTGGGACGACTACGACACCCTCACGCAGGACCCCCAGCGCGAGATCTCGCTGATCTACTATTCCAACAAGGGCGGGCTCGAGGACCGGGTCTTCCGCATCCGCACCGAGCGCTCGAGCGCCACCTCGATCCCCGAGCCGCGGACCAGCCACAACATCTCCAACGTCGAGGTCATCGAACGCCGCGGCGACCTGGTCGACATCCGGTTCAACTGGCACACGATGTACTTCCGGTACAAGACCGTCGACCCGTACTACGGGACGTCGTTCTACACGATCGACTTCTCCGGACCATCGCCGCTGATCCGCCGCAAGACCGTGGTGCTCAAGAACGACTACATCCACCACGTCGTCGACATCTACCACTTCTGAGGGGGCGGCGATGAGTGCACCGACGCACGACGTCGCGCTGGCCTTCGAGGACGGCGTCACCCGCTTCGTGAAGTGCCGCGAGAACCAGACCGTCATGGACGCGGCCTATCGATCGAAGATCAACATTCCGGTGGACTGCAGCGACGGGGCCTGCGGGACCTGCAAGTCCTTCCTCGAGTCCGGCCAGGTCGAGATGGACGACTACGTCGAGGACGCGCTCGCCCCCGACGAAGAGGCCGCGGGCTACGTCCTGACGTGCAGCATGAACCCGAAGTCCGACCTCGTCGTCCAGATCCCGACGACGTCAGCCGTGGCGAAGACCAGCGCGGGCGAGTTCCGGGCGACGGTCTCGGCGGTCGAGAGGTTGTCGGAGACGACGATGTCGCTGACCCTGGACTGCGAGAACCGCGAGAAGCTCGTGTTCCTGCCGGGGCAGTACGTGAACATCGCCGTGCCCGGTACCGACCAGACCCGCTCGTACTCGTTCTCCAGCGCCCCCGACGACGGGCAACTCACGTTCCTGATCAAGCTCTCGGCGGGCGGGGTGATGTCCGACTGGCTGGAGAACACGGCTGCGGTGGGCGACTCCGTGCGGTTCACCGGCCCGCACGGCAGCTTCTTCCTGCGCGAGTCCGAGGCGCCGATCCTGCTGCTCGCCGGGGGGACGGGGCTCGCGCCGATCCTCTCGATCCTGCGCCGGCTCGAGGCCACCGGCAGCACCCGACCGGCGCACCTCATCTACGGCGCGACCACCGACGACGACGTGGTCGAGCTGGACTCGATCCGGGCGCTCGAGGAGTCCCTCGACGGCCTGACCTGGACCTACACCGTCGCGGCCGAGTCCACGACGGCCCCGAACCAGGGCTACGTGACCGCTCTCGTCGAGGAGGGGCACTTCCACGACGGCGAGGCCAGCGTCTACCTGTGCGGGCCCCCGCCGATGGTCGACGCGGTGCGCTCCTCGTTCTCCGAGCAGGGCTTTGCCCCGGCCGGTTTCTACTACGAGAAGTTCGCCCTCGCGGCTGCCCCGCAGGAACAGGCGGGCGAGGGCGCGCAGCCCGAGGACGACGCGACGACGCCCGAGGTCGCCGACGACGCCCGGGCCGCGGCGGAGAAGGACGGCGTCGCGTCCACCGGAGACACGGGTCGGCGGACGTCCGCCCCGCCGACCGTGGTCGGTACCGGTGGGCAGGGCCTGGTCGTGCTGGACGGGGAGGGCCGGGCGATCAGCGGCCGGACCGTGCTGCCCGACCACGAGCTGGCGCCGCTGGGCGCCGACGCGCGGGTGAGCGCCGGCGCGGTCGACCTCCCCGGACCGTCGGACACCGCCGACCTTGCGCGCCGCGTCAACGGTCGGATCGTCCTCGGAGGCACCGAGAGCGGTCCGTCCGCGTCCGGGCTCGACGGCGACGACGAGGCCATCCTCGTGGCGACGGACGCCCGCGGTATCGCCGGACGCGAGGCCTTCGCCGACCCGGAGCTCGCCCCCCTCGTCGCATCCCCGACGGAGGCGCCCGCGGGCACCGTCACCGACGACGGCTACGAGATCGGCCAGCAGCACCCCTCCATCCACGAGTCCGACGCGATCTTCGACGCGCGGCGGGCCCTGGAACTGGGCGCCCTCGAGCTCACCATCGGCCGGATCACCTCGCGCGAGATCGCCGGGTACCGGCTGCTCGCCGAGTCGACCGTGCCCTACGTCGACGTGCAGGAGGAGCGCTTCGTCGACGCCGCGGGCTACACCGAGGCGAACGCGGCATTCCACGACTTCCTGTTCACCATGACGGGCAACTCCCACCTCCTGCACGCCTACCAGGACCTCGGGGTCAAGGGGCACATGGAGGAGTCGTTGCGACACGCCACCTGGTGCCACCCCCGATGCGCCCAGGACCACCTCGACATCGTCGACGCCTTCGAGGCCGGAGACCGCGACAGGGCACGGGACCTGATCAGCGACCACGCCGAACGATCGAAGCAGACGACGCGTCGCGCCATGGAGGACCGGCGCACGGCACGGCGCCCGCGCTTCGTCACCCCGGGTCGCTTCGCCGACCAGGTCGTGGTGGTGACCGGGGCGGGCCAGGGAATCGGCGAGGCCACGGCACGGAGGGTGCACGCGGAGGGTGGGCTGCTCGTCCTGGCCGACCGCGCCGAGACCGTCAAGGAGCTCGCCGACGAGCTGGCCGAAGATCGCAGCTCCGGCGTCGGCCAGGCCGTGCCCGTGGTCGCCGACCTCGAGACGTGGGACGGGGCCGAGTCGGTGGTGGCCGCGGCGATCTCGCGGTTCGGCCGCGTCGACGTCGCCATCCACACCGTGGGCGGCACGATCTGGGCCAAGCCGTTCGACCAGTACCCCCCCGAGGAGATCCAGGCCGAGATCCAGCGGTCGTTGTGGCCCACACTGTGGTGCTGCCGCGCCGTTGCGCCGCACATGATCGAGCGCGGGCGGGGGACGATCATCAACGTCTCGTCGGTGGCGACCCGCGGCATCCATCGCCTGCCCTACGCCGCTGCGAAGGGCGGGGTCAACGCGATCACCGCGGCGCTCGCCCTCGAGCTGGCGCCGCACGGCATCCGCGTCGCGGCCACGGCTCCGGGCGGGACGAACGCCCCCGAGCGCAAGACGCCGCGGGGGCCGGGACCGCAGGACGACCAGGAGCGGGAGTGGTACCAGGGCATCGTCGACCAGACCGTCGAGTCATCCCTGATGAAGCGCTACGGCACCCTCGACGAGCAGGCCGCGGCCCTGACGTTCCTGGCCTCCGAGGAGGCGTCCTACATCACCGGCACGGTGCTGCCCGTGGCCGGCGGCGACCTGGGCTGACGGGTCACCGACATGGCGATGACGCTGCCACCGGAGACCGGTGAGGAGGACCCACCACCCGTCGACACGCGGGGACTCGACGGCGTGCCCCGCGGCCCGCACGAGCGTCAGGAAGTCCGTCGCGCCGTGCTCGACGTGGTCGGCCAGGGACGGGGGACCGTCCTCGTCACCGGTGGGTCCGGGAGCGGCAAGTCACGGCTCCTCGGTCAGGCTGCCGCAGCCGCGCCCGGGCGGGTCCTGGTGGCGTCGGGCGTCGAGTGGGAGGCGCACTGCCCGCACGCGATCGTCGCCCAGCTGCTCGACGAGGACATCGCCTCGCTCGACGGCGAGGACCCGTTCGCCGTCGCTCGGCGACTGGTCGGCCGGGCGGAGGGCGAGACGGTCCTCGTCGTCGTCGACGACGCCCAGTGGGGCGATCAGGAATCGCTGCGAGCGCTCTCGACGCTCATCCGCCACCACCGCCAGGTGCCCGTGGTGGCGCTGCTCGCGGCCGACCCCGGGCGCGGCCCGTCCGCCACGACCGACCTGGTCCGGCGCGTCGCCGACACCGCCGTGCCCCTGGGACCGCTCTCGTCGCGCGACCTCGAGGAACTCTGCGCCGACCGAGGCCGCCCCCTGCCTCCGTGGCTGCTCGAACGGCTCCGCCGCCACACCCACGGCAACCCACGCCACGTCCTCGCCCTCCTGGACGAGCTCCCCGGCGAGATGTGGGACGTGCCGGACCTCCGCCTGCCGGCCCCGGGCGAGGTCGCCGTCCGCGTCGAGGAGGCGTGCCGAGCCCTCTCCCCCGACGCTCGGCGGCTCGTCGAGACCGCCGCCTGCTTCGGCGAGCCGGCGAGCCTCGACGAGATCGCCCGCACCGCCGGCCTCGAGGACGTGCTCCGTCCGCT
Organism: Actinomycetospora sp.; assembly: GCF_055612215.1. Taxonomy (NCBI): domain Bacteria; kingdom Bacillati; phylum Actinomycetota; class Actinomycetes; order Pseudonocardiales; family Pseudonocardiaceae; genus Actinomycetospora; species Actinomycetospora sp. The sequence continues at coordinate 7,809 of NZ_JBVPVA010000754.1, forward strand.
CAGCGAGGCGGCGAGCCACGGCCTCGTGAAGCGGTTCGGCGGGCGCTCGCTGCCCGTCGTCGGCCCGAGCGACCCCATGGTCCGAGCCGCGGTGCTCGACCTCGTGGGCCCGCACGAGGCGGCGGTGACCCGTCGGGACGCCGCGGACGTCGTTGCCGAACCGCACCGCCGGCTCGCGCTGCTGGCGGCGGCGACGCCGGGCCCCGACGCCGCGCTCGCCGACCGGCTCGCCGAGGTGGCCCAGGTCAAGACCGCCGACGGCGCCTGGTCCGACGCGGCCGACGCGCTCCTGGAGGCGAGCCGGCTCACCGACCGGCCCGCCGACCGCGAGCTCCTCCTCATCCGCGCCGTCGACGCCATGATCGGCGCCGGCGCGGTGTTCGAGGCCGAGGCGATGATCCCGGCGATCGAGAACCTCCTCGACACCGCGATCCGCAACTCGGTGCTCGGCTACCTCGCGATCCTGCTCGGACGCACCGGCCAGGCCGAACGCGCACTCAGCCGAGCCTGGGAACTCTGCGACCCCGAGACCGATGCGCACACCGCCGCCTGGATCTGCCAACGACGCGTCCTGGACGCGCTGATCCGCGGGCAGGGTCAGGCACTGATCGACTGGGCCGACCGTGCCACCCACCTCGTCGGCGTCGACCACCCCGCAGCGGTCGAGGCCCTCGCCATGCGCGGCCTGGGCACGGCCGCCGCGGGACGCCCGCGCGAGGGCCTCGCCGAGTACCGCGCGGTGGCGCACCGCGTCCGCCACGGGGCGCAGCTCCAACGCGTCACCATGGGCCACGGGTGGCTCCACCTCGTCCTCGGCGAGCTCGACGAGGCGCGCGCCGAACTCGAGAGCGCCATCCCCACCACCACGCTCGGCGGGTCGTCCCGGATCTCGCTGTGGGCCTCCGGGTGGCTCGCCCGCGTCCACTTCCTCGCCGGCGACTGGGACCTCGCCCTGCGCACCGTCGCGCAGGGCCTGCGGCGCGCCGAACGGACCGGCATCGTCATCGTCTCGCCGCTGCTCGCCTGGACCGCCGCCCAGATCCACAGCCTGCGGGGCGACCAGGAGCGGGCCGAGCGCGTCCTGCGCGACGCCGACAGCGGCGCCGACGACTACGAGATCATGGCCGTCCCCCGCCGGCTGGCCCGCGCGTCGATGGCCGAGGTCCGCGCGGACTACGGCGCTGTCGTCCGGGCCCTCGCTCCCCTGGACTCCGAGGACGAGACCACGGTCGCCCAGCCCGGCTGGTGGCCCTGGCGCGACGTGTACGCGAACGCGCTCGTCCTCGAGGGCCACGTCGACGAGGCCGACGAGTTCGTCGTCCGTCACGAGGAGCACGCCCACGACCAGCAGAACCACGCCGAGCTCGCGCGGCTCGCCTGGGCGCGCGGTCGTGTCCACGCCGCCCGCGGCGACCTCGGCGCGGCACGTGTGGCGTTCGAGTCGTCGATCGCGTCCCTCGACACCCAGCCGCTGCGGTGGGACCGCGCCCGCGCCCACTTCGCCTACGGCCAGTCGCTGCGACGCCTGTCCCAGCGCCGCGAGGCCGACACCATCCTGTCCACGGCCCGCGAGCTGTTCCTCGCCCTCGGTGCGACCAGCTACGTCGCCCGCTGCGACCGCGAGCTACGCGCGGGCGGCGTGCACCAGAGCCGCCCCGACCGCGGACTCGGGGAACTCACCGCCCAGGAGACGGCCGTCGCCGACCTCGTCGCCCGTGGACTGTCCAACAAGGACGCCGCCACCGAGCTCCACGTCTCGCCCAAGACCGTCCAGTACCACCTCACCCGCATCTACACGAAGCTCGGCGTCCGTTCCCGCACCGAGCTCGCCGGCCTCCGCCGGGACAAGCAATGACCGCCTTCCACCACCACAACGAGGACACCATGACCACCACCGAGGACCAGTCCGTCTCCGACGCCGCCACCGCCGGCTCGCACGCCACCGAGATCGCCCGCTCCGGCGCGGCCACCTTCCGCTCGGGCGGCGGCAGCGTCGACCAGCAGCGGGCGGCGAGCGTCATCGGCGCCGCGCTCGAGGGCATCCGCGCCGCCATCCGCGAGCAGAAGGTCACCTACGAGGAGTTCGACGCGTTCAAGCGCTGGCTCATCGAGGTCTCCGACACCGGCGAA
>NZ_JBVPVA010000799.1:0-15818 GCF_055612215.1 Actinomycetospora sp.
GCGACGGGATCGCGGTCGTCGGGTTCCTCGCCCGGCTGGGGTTCCTCGCGACGCCGCCGGTCATCGGGGCGATCGCCGACGCCTCGTCGGTCGGGACGGGCCTGCTCGTGGTCCCGGTCGCCGCGCTCGGCGCCGCGGTGCTGGCGAGCGCGCTCCGACCCGGGCCACCTGTCGCGCGAGGGGAACCCTCGGACGCCTAGAGCGGCCGAATCGTCCCCTCGCGGGACACTGGGTCCCGTGACCCCCGACGAGGCCGCCGCCGCGCTCACCGTCGCGCCGCGGGACCTGGACGCGACCGTGGCCGAGCTGCCCGGCGCGCCCGGCCACGTCGCGTGGTGGGCGGCGCCGTCGGTCCTCCCGGCGCTCGGCGGAGCGCCGCACCCGCGGGCCGACCTGCGGCTGCTCGACCTCGGCGTCGCGACCATGCTGCGCAACCGCGTCCGCCGTCAGGACCTCTACCGCGCCGGGGTCTCGCGGCTGCGCCGGGTCGCGGCGGGCCTGCTGCTCGGGGAGCTGGGCCTCGCCCCGACGTGGGCCGCGGACGTCGTGCTGCCGACGGCCGACGAGGAGCGGCTCACCGCCTGGCTGCGGGCGCGCCTGGTGCTGACGTGGGTGGCCGACGACGACCGCGAGGACCACCGCGAGGCGGTCGCCGGCCTCGTCGGGCCGGCCGGGCTGGGGTCGCCGGCCGCGCAGGAGGCGGAGCAGCGCTACGTCGCGGCCGCCGGGGAGAAGGCGCCGCGGCCGGTCGGTGTGCCGTTCCGACGGCCGTGACGACGGGGCTCTCCTGCCGCCGACGACGGGGCTCTACTGCCACTGGACGCAAGCGTCGACGCTTCGCTCGCACCGTCGGTCAGGCGTGGCGCACACACCGCCGGGCGGCGGGCCGCGCCTCGAGCCGCTCGCCCGGGATGGGACGCCCGCACACCTCGCAGATGCCGTAGGTCCCGGCGTCGAGGCGCTCGAACGCCGCGTCGATCTCGGCCAGGTCCGCACGCGCCCGACCGAGCAGGGCCTGCACCTGGGCGCGGTCGTAGGCGACCGTCTGGCCCTCGGGGTCGTGCTCGTCGTCGCCGGAGCTCGCCGAGGCGGTCTCGACGATGGCCGCGACCTGGGCCTCGAGCGCGGCGATCCGGCCCTGCGTGGCGATCCGCTCCGCGGTGAGGACTTCCGCGGCGCTCACGTCAGCGCACCGTCGACAGCGCGCCGGGGACCAGCTCGATCACCACGGAGGTGTCGGCCGGGAGGATGATCACCTCGCCGTCGAGCTGCAGGGGCAGCTCGCCGAGGGTGCGGAAGCGCAGGCGCCGGGCGCTCGGCTGCCAGCCGAGGCCGCGGACCGCGGCCCGGATCCCGGTGAGCAGCAACCGGAAGCGGCCGCGGTGGGGGATGGCGACGATCTCGAAGCGCCCGTCGGCGGGATCCCCGGTGTCCGAGAGCCGCACGTACTTCGCCATCTCGGAGAGGTTGGCCATGATCAGGCTGTCGTAGCAGTGCGCGCCGAGGAACTCCCCGACCCCGACCCCGTGGTCGGACTGCCCCTCGAAGGCCTCCAGCTCGATCTCGAACGGCCGGAAGTGCAGGAACTCCCGGACGGTCGTTGCGAGCTCGCGCAGCGACCCCTTGCCGCTGCGCTCCAGCGAGAGCGCCACGACGGGGGTGATGCCCAGCCCGATGTAGGAGTGCGCGTAGCGCGGCGGGTTCGGCCCGACCGTCAGCCGGAGCACGTCCAGGTGCTCGACGGCGCCCTCGGCGATCGCCTCGGCCAGCGGTCGCCGCCGGGTGACGCGGCGGTGGTCGTTGGCGTTGCCCGCCGAGGCGACCGCGACGATGGTGCCGGTGTGCAGGCCGTCGCCCCCGGTCATGGACCCGTCGACGACCTCGTTGTAGCCGCCGTCGCCGGAGACCGACACCACGAGCGGGCGGTAGGTGCGCGCCGCACTCTCGGCGATGCGCCGGGCGTGGCCGGCGTACTCGGTCGGCACGAGCTCGACGGCGAGGTCCGGCGCGAGCCGCCGGAGGTCCCGCGCGAGGGTGTGCGCCTTGCCCTCGCCGCCGCCGGAGCTGTGCGGGTTGTAGACGAGCAGCACGCTCTCGTACGGCCGTGGTGCGGGCGAACCGGGCACGGCGGACGCGGCGGACACGCACCGACCTTACCCGGCACCCCTGGTCAGACGGCGGCCACGACCTCGCGGACGGCCACGTCGACGACCCCGGTCCACGGGGTCGCCGGGCGGCCCAGCACGCGGGCGAGGTCGTCGTGGGGCGCGGTGAGCCATCCGGCGGCCGCGCCGCGGTCGGAGTCGGCGAGCACGGCCGCGAAGTCCCCCGGGAGGCCGGCGGAGACGAGGGCCTCGGTGAAGCCGGCGACGGAGAGGTCGGTGTAGGTGACCTCGCGCCCGGCCGCGCGCCCGATCTCGGCGGCCAGCTCCGCGCGGGTGAAGCCCGGGCCGCCGAGCTCCAGGACGTCGCCGGGGACCGCGCCGCCGGTCAGCGCCACGGCCGCGACCTCGGCGTAGTCGGCGCGGGTGGCGGCGTCGAAGCGGCCGTTCCCGGAGGCCCCGACCATCCCGTGCTCGAGGTCCGCCGCCACCGTCGCGGTGAAGTTCTCGACGTACCAGCCGTTGCGCAGCAGCACGGTCGGGAGGCCGGCGTCGGCGAGCATCCGCTCGGTCTCGGCGTGCTCGGCCGCGAGGACCAGGTCGGAGGCCTGCGCGTCCAGGATGCTGGTGTAGGCGACGAGCTCGACGTCGGCGGCGGCCAGCGCGTCGACGACGGCGCGGTGCTGTGCGATCCGCGCGCCCACCGCGTTGCCCGAGACGAACAGGACCCGGGTCGCGTCCTCGATCGCGGCCGCCAGCGAGGCCGGGTCGTCGTAGTCGGCGCGGCGCACGTCGACGCCGCGGACGGCGAGGTCGTCCAGTACCTCGACCCGGCGGCCGGTGGCGCGGATCTCCGCGGCCGGGACCCGCTCCAGCAGGGCCTCGACGACGAGGTGGCCGAGTGCTCCGGTGGCTCCGGTGACGACGTACATGGTGCGCTCCCTCTCGACGGTGCGGACCGCGTCGCGCGATCCCCTCGCCGTCCGACAACCGCGGTCGTCGAGGGTCACTTCCCGTCGGAGAGCAAGCACCTTGAAGTGCGGTACGTACCCGATGGATAGTGTCCGGGTGAGAGGCGACCTCTTCGTCACCGACTGCCCCAGCCGGCAGGTCATGGACCGCATCGGCGACACCTGGAGCGTCCTCGTCGTCCATGCTCTCGAGGACGGCACGCTGCGCCACGGCCAGATCGCGGCCCGCATCGGCGGGATCACCCCGAAGATGCTCACCCAGACCCTGCGCGGCCTCGAGCGCGACGGCCTGCTCGTCCGCACCGTGTACGCGGAGGTGCCGCCGCGGGTGGACTACGCGCTCACCGACCTCGGGCGCAGCCTGCTCGGGCTGACCCGCGCGCTCGAGGACTGGGCCGAGACCCACATCGAGGAGGTCGACGCGGCGCGCACGGCCTACGACGCCCGGACCGCGGGCGCGGGTACGACGGGGGCGCGGGCGCCCGGTCCTCAGGTGCGGGCGGGGTCCGTCCAGCGGCGGGCCGCCTCGAGGAAGTAGTAGTCGGCGTAGACGATCCCCACGTCGACCTCGTCGTCCTGCGGCTTCCCGCCGGTGGCGTGGGCGAGCAGCGCCGGGCCGCTCGGGGCCACGTCCTTCGTCGCGAGCTCGTCGAGGGTCTCGCCCGCGGCCTGGCGGTAGCGGGCGCCGTCGGGTCCGCCGACCTGGTCGGCCAGGTCGAGCAGGCCCGACGCGGCGACCGCGGCGGCCGAGGTGTCGCGCTCCTCGGTCGGCTTCGAGAAGTCCCAGGCCGGCACGCGGCTGCCCGGCGCGGTGTGGGAAAGCCACCAGTCGGCGGCCTTCTGCGCGGCGGCGCGCAGCTCGGGGTCGGCGGCGGCGCGGGCCTGGGCCGCGAACCCGTGGATGGCCCAGCCCTGCCCGCGCGACCACGTCGAGTCCGGCGCGGCCCCTTGCCAGGTGTCCCGCTTCAGGAACGCCCCGGTGTCGGGGTCGAAGACCGCGACGTGGGCGACGCTGCCGTCGGGGCGCATGTTGGTGCGTGAGGCGGTCAGCGCGTGCTGGGTGGCGATGCCCTTCCAGGCCGGGTCGCCGCCGGGCAGGGCCGCCGCCCGGTCGAGCAGCGCGAGGTTCATCGTCGTGTCGATGATGACGGGGAAGCGCCACGTACCGCGCTGGTCGTCGTCGCCCTCGGTGTCCCAGCTCTTGATGGCGTGGACCTTCGGGGAGTACCGGGTCGCGAGGCTCCGGGCGGCGGTGACGACGTCGTCGGCCCCGGCCCCCGTCGCGGTCAGCTGGTCGCCGAAGCTGTCGTCGACGACGAAGCCGAGGTCGTGGGTGTCGGTGCGGGTCACCTGGGAGGCGATGGGCGCGGTCCAGCGCTGCGCGCGCGCCGTCCACGCCTGGTCACCGGTGAGCTCGCGGGCCAGCCACATCTCGCCGGGGAAGAACCCGGAGGTCCAGTCGCTCACCGGCTTGGTCGACCACGTGGCCGCGCCCTTGTCCACCGACCGCGGGTAGCCCGCGGCTGGGTCGAGCGCGTCCGCCGACGACGCGAGCCGCTGGTACGCCGTCGGCAGGACCTTCGTCACCGACGCGGGCAGTGGCGCCGACGACGGCGCGGCGCCGGCTCCGGTCGTCGGGTCGCCGGGCGCGGGAGCGCTCTGCCCGCACCCGGCCAACAGGGCACCCACGAGGACCACAGCCGCCACACCCGTCACACGGCGGGGCTTCCCCGCCGAGCAGCCGATGGTCGCGCCCACCGCCGAATCACCCACGATCGTGCCCCCCGTTCGTCGGCGGCACGGTAGCCCGAACGGGGCACGCCGACGAGCGCTGGGCGGCGACCGCATGGGAGAACCGGGTCCCGAGCACTCGGTTCTCCGGGAGTGGTCGCGGGCCGGCAGCGCCGAGTGGACCCCCGCGGCTGTCCCGGCAACCACCACGGCCCACTCGGCGACCTCCAGCCGCCCGGCGGCGGCGGCCTAGTGGCAGGCCTCCGACTCGCTCGGCGGCAGGTCGAGCGCGGGGTTCCCGTCGAAGAACCCGGTGGGCCGGAGCATGAACCCGATCGTGGACACCGGCATCACCGGCCAGTCCTCCGGACGCACCACGTGGTGGGCGCCGAAGGTGTACCAGACCACGACGTCGCTGCCCTCGAGCGGACGGTCGCCGTCGAGGTAGGTCGGCAGCCCGGTGCTGCGCGGCGCCTGCAGCGGGTAGTCGCCGGCGGCGAAGCGCTGCTCGGGGTCGTGCGCGGTGACCCACACGGTGTGCTCGGTGAACCCCGACCGCGGCGCGAACAACGCCTCGGGGGAGTACATCGGCGGGACCGTCGAGCCGGGCATGAGCGCGTAGGCCGTCGGCGCCCCGGTCGGGCCGGTCCGCGTCGTGCTCTCGATCTTCCAGAACCGGGCCCTGCCCGGCGCCGTGTCGCGCGCCCCCTCCGCCTCCGAGGTGACCGGGGTCCGCGTCGTGGCCCAGGCGTTCCCGTGCGGGTTCGCCGGGCCGGGCGGCACGGGCACCGAGTCGATCTCGACGACGGTGTTGGCCGGGCCGTCGACGGTCATGTCGAGCCGCACGCAGAAGAAGTGCTGGTGGTTCGGCCCGTAGAGCCCGGGCGCGACGAGCGTGCCGTACTCCGGCACCTCCCCCACCGGGATCGCCGCCGTCGAGATGACCCCGGTCAGCTTGACCTCGTACTCGATGAGACCGTCGTTGTAGAGGTACCAGAAGTAGCCGTACTCGTAGTTCCCGACGGTGACGATCGAGGAGATCACCAGCCGGCGCCGGCGACGGACCTCGACGGCCTCGGTGCGGAAGTCGGTGTGCTTCCACGCGATCCCGGTGTCCTCCTCGTGCATGCAGATCGCGTTGGGGATGACGACGGCCTGGCCGTCCTGGTCGTTGACGATCCCGTCGAAGTAGTGGATGTGCCCGACGCAGTCGCACCCGAGGGTGAGCGGGTTCGCGAGCCACCCGACCCCGTACTCGCCCTGGTCGAAGACGTTCTTGAAGCGGTGCGTCGGCGCCGGGTCCCCGTAGGGCACGTACATCTCGGCGAGCGAGGCGCGGTGCAGCACCGGGCGGCGCGTGCCGCGGTCGTCGTAGGAGACGTCGTGCAGGACGAGGCCCTCGCGCGGGGTGAACCCGATCCGCAGGTGCCACTTCTGCCAGCTCACCGCGTGCCCGTCGACGGTGAAGCTGGGGCCCTCGGGCTGGGTGATGTGGATGGGCTTGACGCCGTCGCGGACGGTCTCGACGCGCGGCACGTTCTCCGGGTCGTGGATCCACGGCTGCTCGTAGTTCGCGGGGTGCGGCGGGAGGTCGACCTGGACGTGGTCCTGGACGTCGACGACCTCGCGGAGATCGAGGTCGACGGTGACGACGAGCCCCTCGACCGGCCGGGCGTAGCCGTGCTCGCCCGGGGCGGAGCGCATCCACGTCAGCGGCCGCACGATGCGCCGGGCGCTCGGGTCGTCCTCCGGCCCGGTCCACGACGAGGCCCAGGGGTCGATCATGGCGAGATCGAGGTCGGTGATCCCGCGCCGGCGCATGGCCGCCTGCCAGCGCTCGTCGGCGCGCACGATGTCCTCGGTCGCGAAGAACTCCTCGGCCATGACGGGGGCCTGGACGCCGGGCCGGGCCCGCCAGGACACCACGGTGCCCTCGGAGAGCGAGACGACGGCCTCGTAGAGCATCCGCTCGCCGCGCTCGTACAGCACGATCTCGGCCTCGCGCGGCAGCGGGGACTCCGGCGACCACCCGGCCAGGGCCGTCTTCGTGGGCTCGTGCAGGTGCACGAACACGAAGCGGGCGGTCGCGGCGAGCCCTCGGGCCTCCTTCAGCAGCGTGGTCGCCGCGGCGACCTCCTCGGCCGTGAGGGGCTCGAGGGGATGCGTGGCCGGGGTGGTGGCGGTGCGGGGCTCGTCGAGAGCGGTCATGCCGGGACCTCCTTGGTGCCGGTGGTGGGCTCGGGATCGGGGCTGTCGAGCACCGGGTCGGTGAGCGAGAAGTGGCCGAGGCCCTCGTAGACCTCCGGACGCCGGGAGCGCAGCACGAGCGCGACGACCACGCCCCCGACGAAGATCACCAGCGGCACGTAGGGCAGCAGGGTGATGAACGGGACGCCCTGCGCGGCGGCGAGCGCGGCGCGGTTGTCGATCAGCAGGAAGCAGGCCCCGACCATCGCGGCGCACCCGAGGACCGGCGCGACGAGGGTGCTCCAGATCCGGAAGCCGTCCCGGGCCGTCGTCAGGAAGTACCGGATGATGGCGACGCACACCAGGGCCTGGACCGCGAGGATGCCGAGCACCCCGAGCAGCGGCGACCAGGTGCCGAGCTTGGTCAGCGCCGCCTCGGTGGAGGGGTCGTAGAGCGTGAAGCCGAGGCAGTAGAGCGCGACGATCGCGGTGGTCGTCGCCGACGCGACACCGGGGCTGCGGTGCTTCGAGGTGCGTCCCAGCACCCGGGGCAGGACGCCCTCCCGGCCGAGCGCGAACAGGTAGCGCGCGGAGGTGTTGTAGAAGGCCATCGCGCAGGCGAAGGAGCTGGTCACCGCGAGGATCTCGATGATCGCGGTCAGCCATCCGCCGACGTAGCGGTCCGAGAGCGGGTAGAACGCCGACGCGTACACGCCGTTGAGCTGGTCGGAGACCGCCTTGACGCTGTCGGTGAGGCCCCATCCCGTCACGAAGGCGTACGAGACGAACATGTAGAAGACGCCGAGCCCGATGACCGAGCCGTAGGTCGCGATGGAGGCGATGCGCCGCGGGTCGCGGGACTCCTCGGCGTAGTTCGGCGCCATCTCGAAGCCGACCCACGACCAGAAGGCCGCGAAGAGCGCGATGCCCGCCGCCCCGGTGCCGAAGACCTGCACGGCGCCGGCGTTGCCGAAGAGCTGCGCGGGGTTGAACGGCGCGGGGGAGAACCCCTGGGCGCCACCGTGGGCGAACACCGCGACGCCCAGCACCAGGAGGGCGAGCACCTCGGCGACGAGCATGACGCCCAGGACCTTCGCGGTCAGCTCGATGTGGAACCAGGCCAGCAGGCTCATGATCGCCAGCCCGATCGCCATGTAGACCCACGCGGGGAGCGCGAGCCCGGTGAAGGTCTCGAGGGTCGAGGCCGCGAAGTAGCCCATCACCCCGATCACGGCGCCGACGAAGACCATGTAGCAGAGCGCGATCAGCAGGCCCGATCCCAGGCCCAGGACGCGGCCGAGCCCGCGGCTGACGAACGTGTAGAAGCCGCCCGCGCTCGTGACCCGGCGGGACATGGCGATGTACCCGACGGAGAAGATCGTCAGCGACAGGGTCGCGAGGAGGAACGCCGCCGGGGTCGCCCACCCGCCGCCGTTCACCGAGACCGGGACGTTGAACAGCATCGCCGTCAGCGGCGCCGCCCCGGTGACGATGCAGAAGAGCACCGACGGCAGCCCGAGCGCCCCGTCCTGGAGCCGCCCTCGATGCTCGGAGGGTGAGGTCGGGGTGACGGACTGTGTCGCAGTCATGGCGCCTCCGGGCACGAGTGGGTGACGGGCGCACCCACTCTGCGGAGAGCATGTGACCTGCGTATCACCAGCGGGCAACGCTCCGCTCACGGTCGACTACGGAGCCGGGCGAAATGGGCGCCGCAGCGTCCCCGCGACGTCAGGCGCTGCCGCTCAGCGCGGTGTCACTCCCCCGGGTCGCGCGGCCGCGGAGCGTGGGCGCCACGAGCACGATCGCGACGACCGTCAGCACGATGTACACGACGTTGGCCACGACGAAGCCCGTCGAGACCAGGGGGTCGGTGAACGCCATGATCCCGAAGAGGGCCCCGATGACGCGTACGACGACGCCGACCCACATCGCCGCGCGGGACGCGGTGGCGAACCAGATCCCGATGGCGACCAGGCCGATCACGCCGAACACCGCCGTCAGGGTGTTCGCGAACGCGGGGGCGTCGGCCGGGGCCGGGAAGATCCAGGGGCTGAGCAGGTCGAGGAGGCCGAAGAGGGCGAACAGGACGGCGCCGGTCAACACGGACGGGCGCCGGGAAGGAGTGGTCATGCCTACCAAGGGTGAGCACGACCACGCCGCGTGTCTGCCGTAGCGGACTACTGCACGGCGAGCGCGGCGAGGCCGTCGAGCAGCCGGTCGACGTCCTCGTCGTCGCTGTAGGGCGCCAGCCCGACACGGAGGGCTCCGTCGTCGCCCAGACCGAGCCGACGGGAGGCCTCGATCGCGTAGAACGACCCGGCGGGGGCGAACACCCCGCGTTCGGCCAGGCCCTCGTGGGCCCGGCGGTCCCCGCCCGGCACGCGGACGAGCAACGTCGGGGTCCGGTGCGCGGCCCGCGACAGGATCTCCACCCCGGGCATCCACGCCAGGCCGGTCTCGATGCGCGCCCGCAGGCGGTCCTCGTGCGCCTCGACCGCGGCCATCGCCGCGACGAGCCGGTCGCGTCGCGGGCCCCCGTCGGCGTGCCGGGTCGGATCCGGGTCCAGCAGGGACGCCAGGACGTCCACCGCCGCGGTCGTGCCCGCGAGCAGCTCGTAGGGCAGCGTGCCGAGCTCGAAGCGCTCGGGGACCGCGTCGGTGGCGGGCAGGAGCTTGTCGGGGTGCAGCGTCTCCAGGAAGGCGGGATCGGCGGCGAGCACGCCGCAGTGGGGGCCCAGGAACTTGTAGGGCGAGCACAGGTAGACGTCGGCGCCGAGCGCGGCCACGTCGACGGCGGCGTGCGCGGTGAGGTGCACCCCGTCGACCACGCAGACCGCTCGATCACGGCCCCCGTCGCCCCCGGCCGCGTGGACCCGCGCGACGATCTCCGCGATCGGCGGCCGGGTCCCGACGAGGTTGGACGCCCCGGTGACCGCGACGACCCGGGTGCGCCCGGAGAGCACCTCGGCGACGTCGTCGACACCCAGCTCCGTGGTCGCCGGGTCGAAGTCGACCCACCGCACCGTCGCCCCGGCCCGCTGCGCCGCGAGCACCCACGGGCGGACGTTGGCGTCGTGGTCGAGGCGGGTGACGACGACCTCGTCGCCCGGCCCCCAGTCCTGCGACAGCGTGTGCGCCAGGTCGACGGTCAACGACGTCATGCTCCGCCCGAACACCACGCCGCGCGGGTCGGCCCCCAGCAGGTCGGCCATCGCCCGACGGGCCGCGAGGACGACGTCGTCGGAGAAGCGCTCCGCGGGGGTGACGCGGCCGCGGTTGGCGATCGGCGCGGTCAGGGTCGCCGTGACGGCCCGGGCGACCTCGCGCGGGACCTGCGACCCGCCGGGCCCGTCGAAGTGGGCGTAGCCGGCTGCCAGAGCCGGGAAGCGGGCGCGGAGCGCGGCGACGTCGTAGGACACCGGTCCATCGTGACGTTCACCCGAAGTGAGCACCCGGCGTTTTCGCGGTAACGATCGAGGCCCACCCGTCGGATACACGCACGACAGGCGGTCCACGGACCACGGCGAGCGGGATGGAGGTGGTCGGGGTGAGCGTGCTCGGGACACAGGGTGACGTGGCGCTCCGCACGGGCCGCCACGAGCTGGCCTCCCTCCCCACGCCGCGACCGGCCGCCGAGCGGCCCCGCCCGCGGTGGCGCGAGGCCGTCGGCGCGGCCGTCCTGCTCTCGGTCCTCGAGAGCGTGCGCGACGAGGACGTCACCACCAGCGCGTAGGACCCCGCGGGAGCGGGCATGATCTCCCCTCGGACCAGCCGGACCGATCGGAGGCACGTCATCAGCGCGTCGACGGAGTCCCAGTCAGCCCGGGCGCGGGGCCTGCGCGGCCCGGCCGCGGCCGCCGTCGTCGCCCTGGCCTTCCTCGTCACGATGCTCGGGGCGACGCTCCCGACCCCGCTCTACCCGCTCTACGAGCAGGAGCTCGGCTTCGGCGGGGTGATGGTGACGTGCGTCTTCGCCGCCTACGCGGTCGGCGTCGCCGCCGCGCTGCTGCTCTTCGGGCGGGTCTCCGATCAGGTCGGGCGCCGCGCGGTCCTGCTGCCCGGCCTCGTCCTGGCCGCGATCTCGAGCGCGGTGTTCCTCATCCCCGGCGACGTGCCGACCCTGTTCGTCGGCCGCGTGCTGTCCGGCCTGTCCGCGGGGATCTTCACGGGGACGGCCACGGCGGCCCTCGTCGACCTCGCTCCGGAGGGCCGCCAGCAGCGGTACAGCCTGCTCGCGGCGGTGGTCAACATGCTCGGCCTCGGCCTCGGCCCGGTGCTCGCGGGCGCGCTCGCGCAGTACGCGCCGGCGCCGCTCGTCCTGCCCTACGTCGTGCACATCGTCCTGGTCCTGGTCGTGGGCGTCGCCCTGTTCGCGATCGCCGAGCCGATCACGCCCAGCGGCGGGACGGTGTCCTTCCGCCCGCAGCGGGTGTCGGTGCCCGCCGAGGTGCGCGGGGTGTTCGTCAGCGCCGCCATCGCCGGGTTCGCGGGCTTCGCGGTGCTGGGCCTGTTCACCGCGGTCTCCCCGTCCTTCATCGGGCAGGTCCTGCACATCTCGAACCACCTCGTGACCGGGCTGGTCGTGTTCACCCTGCTCGGGTTCTCGACGCTCGGGCAGGTGGCCTCGGCGGCGACGGGCGCGCGGCCGGCGCTGCTCGTGGGCTGCGCGGCGCTCGTCGTCGGGGTGCTGGTGGTGGGCCTCTCGGTGGCGGTCGCGTCGCTGTGGCTGCTGGTCGCGGGAGCCGCCGTGGCCGGGGTCGGGCAGGGGATGAGCTTCCGCGCCGGACTGGGCGCGGTGAGCGCCGGGAGCCCGCCGGCCCGGCGCAGCGAGGTGGCGTCGAGCTTCTTCCTCGTGCTCTACGTGGCGATCTCGCTGCCCGTGATCGGGGAGGGGGTCGCGGCGGCGGCGTTCGGTCTCGTGCCGTCGGCGGTGGCGTTCTCGGTGATCGTCGCGGTGCTCGCCGCGATCGCGTTCGTCAGCCTGCTGCGCCGCCGCGACGTCTGAGTCAGACCCCGACCAACGACTCCGCGGTCCGGCCGCTCCAGAGCACCCGCCCGGCGTCGGCGAGCTCCCGGGCGGTGCGCCGGCCCGCGAGCAGCAGCAGGAACGCCTCGGCGTCGGCGTCCACCTCCGCCGTCGGGACCGTGCCCTCCCCCACCCGCACGACGCGGTCGATGACGACCGCACCGTCGGGTCCGTCCCGCACCACGAGGCGCAGGCAGGCCGCGCGGGCGCCGGTGCGCACCAGCAGCCGGGGCACGAAGCCGCTGACGAGGCGGCACGCGGCGACCGCGGCCGGAGCGGCGACGGTGGGGTCGAGCTCGAGGCCGAGAGCCTCGTGCAGGTCGTGGGCGTGCAGGCACATGTCGAGGCACTGCGCCTCGAGGACCCGGCCGGAGGGCGCGGCCGTCAGCACCGAGCGCTCTGCCCGCTCGTGCGCCGTGGCCAGCGCCTCGCGCAGCCGGTCGGGCCCGGCGTAGTGCACGCCGGTCAGGTGCGCGACGAGGTCGGCGACGTCGGTGCCGCCGGTGTCCAGCACCGCCGAGGCGACCGCCGCGGGCGCGCCGGAGGGGGCCAGCGAGCGGCTCCAGTCCGCGTCGCCCAGGCCCGCGACGGCGTCGTCGGTGGCGTCCCAGAGCCGCAGCAGGGCCCACGTCGCGTCGTCCATCCCGATCACCCCATTACAGCGGACCCCGAGAGCGGGCAATACGAGCAGCACGATAGGTGATCCGGAACACACCGGGCAATGTCCGCCGGAGCTCCCCACACTGCACGGAGTCCCTAGATGGCGCGCTCACTTACCCGTCCCCGGGCCCGCTGTTAGACCTGCAGATCGGCGACCACACCACCACCTGCTTCAGTCGCCGTGGTCCGTGCGGGGGCACTCATGGCATTCGCGGCGCACGACGACACCACCGTGCACATCCTCTGGATCAACGCCGGGCTCTCCTGTGACGGCGACTCCGTGGCCCTCACCGCGGCGACCCAGCCGAGCATCGAGGAGATCGCGCTCGGTGCGCTGCCGGGCCTCCCGAAGGTCGCCGTCCACTGGCCGTTGATCGATTTCGAGTCCGGCCCCGACAAGGGCGCCGACACGTTCATCGAGAACTACTTCCGGGCCGAGCGGGGCGAGCTCGACGGCCCGTTCGTACTCGTCATCGAGGGGTCGATCCCGAACGAGGCGATCAAGTCCGAGGGCTACTGGTGCGGGTTCGGCAACAACCCCGCCACCGGGCAGCCGATGACCACCAGCGAGTGGATCGACCGGCTGGCCCCCAAGGCCCTGGCCGTCCTGGCCGTCGGCACCTGCGCGACCTACGGCGGCATCCACGCCATGGCCGGCAACCCGACCGGGGCGATGGGCGTGGCGGACTACCTCGGATGGGACTGGAAGTCCCACGCCGGCCTGCCGATCGTCAACGTCCCCGGGTGCCCGGTGCACCCGGACAACCTCTCCGAGACGATCCTCTACCTGCTCTACCAGGCGGTGGGCTCTGCGCCGATGATCCCGCTCGACGAGGCGGGCCGCCCGACGTGGCTGTTCGGCATGACCGTGCACGAGGGCTGCGACCGCGGCGGCTACTACGAGCAGGGCCAGTTCGCCACCGAGTACGGCTCCCCCGAGTGCCTGGTGAAGCTCGGCTGCTGGGGCCCGGTGGTGAAGTGCAACGTCCCCAAGCGGGGGTGGATCAACGGTGTCGGGGGCTGCCCCAACGTGGGCGGCATCTGCATCGGCTGCACCATGCCGGGCTTCCCGGACAAGTTCATGCCGTTCATGGACGCCCCGCCCGGCAGCAAGGTCTCCGGCGCCGCGAGCGGTGCGTACGGAGTGGTCATCCGGACATTGCGCGGCATCACGGCCAAGACGGTCGACAAGGAACCGAAGTGGCGGCGCAAGGGCCGCCAGCTCACGACCGGCTACCAGCCCACCGCGTTCTGAGAGGCCGTGACATGACCGCCACCGCACCGAAGAGCACCACCGGCCAGAAGACCGATCTCGTCGAGATGGCGTGGGACCCGATCACCCGCATCGTCGGCAGCCTCGGGATCTACACGAAGATCGATTTCGCCAACCGGACGGTGGCCGAGTGCCACTCGACGTCGTCGATCTTCCGCGGCTACTCCATCTTCATGAAGGGCAAGGACCCGCGCGACGCGCACTTCATCACGAGCCGGATCTGCGGCATCTGCGGGGACAACCACGCCACGTGCTCGGTCTACAACCAGAACATGGCGTACGGCGTCAAGCCGCCGCACCTCGCCGAGTGGATCATCAACCTCGGCGAGGCCGCCGAGTACATGTTCGACCACAACCTCTACCAGGACAATCTGGTCGGGGTGGACTTCTGCGAGAAGATGATCTCGGAGACCAACCCCGGGGTCCTCGAGCTCGCCAACCGCACCGAGTGCCGCGGGGCCGCCGAGCACGGCTACCGCACGATCGGCGACATCATGCGGGCCCTCAACCCGTTCACCGGCGAGTTCTACCGCGAGACCCTGCAGGTCAGCCGGTACACGCGCGAGATGTTCTGTCTGATGGAGGGGCGCCACGTCCACCCCTCGACGCTCTACCCGGGCGGCGTCGGCACGGTCGCGACCATCCAGCTGTTCACCGACTACATGACGCGGCTGATGCGCTATGTCGAGTTCATGAAGCGCGTCGTGCCGATGCACGACGACCTCTTCGACTTCATGTACGAGGCGCTGCCCGGCTACGAGGAGGTCGGTCGCCGACGGGTGCTGCTGGGGTGCTGGGGGGCGTTCAACGACCCCGATCACTGCGACTTCCAGTACCGGACCATGACCGACTGGGGACGGAAGATGTACGTCACCCCCGGGGTCGTCGTGGACGGCGAGCTCGTCACCACCGATCTGGTGGAGATCAACCTCGGGATCCGGATCCTCCTCGGCAGCTCGTTCTACCGGGGCTGGGAGGACCAGGAGGTCTTCGTCACGCGGGACCCCCTGGGCAACCCGGTCTCCCGGGACCACCCCTGGAACCAGCACACCATCCCGGCGCCGCAGAAGCGCGACTTCGACGACAAGTACTCCTGGACGATGTCGCCACGGTGGTTCGACGGCACGGAGCACCTGCCGCTGGACACCGGCGGCGGGCCCATCGCCCGGCTCTGGGCCACCGCGCTCGCCGGGTTCGTCGACACCGGCAACGTGCGCTCCACCGGCCACAGCGTCGAGATCCACCTGCCCCGGACCGCGCTCAAGCCCGAGCGCAGTTTCACGTGGACCCCGCCGGTCGACAAGGCCGGGGCGCCGCTGTCCAACGCCATCGAGCGCGACCGCGCCCGCACCTACTTCCAGGCCTACGCCGCCGCGATCGCGCTGCACTTCGTCGAGAAGGCGATGGCCGAGGTGCGCGGCGGCCACACGAAGACCTGGGAGAGCTTCGTCGTCCCCGACGAGTCCGTGAGCTGCGGATTCACCGAGGCCGTCCGCGGTGTGCTGTCCCACCACATGGTGGTGCGCGACGGGAAGATCGCGAACTACCACCCGTACCCGCCGACGCCCTGGAACGGCAGCGTCCGCGACAAGTACGGCACGCCGGGCCCCTACGAGGACGCGGTGCAGAACACCCCGATCTTCGAGGAGAACAGTCCCGACAACTTCAAGGGCATCGACATCATGCGGGCCGTCCGCAGCTTCGACCCGTGCCTGCCCTGCGGCGTGCACATGTACCTGGGGAACGGCAGGCAGCTGCACCGGGAGACCTCCCCGACGCAGCTCAACCTGCCGTGACGGCGCACCACCCCGAGGCCCCCGACGCGGCCGAGCTCGCCCGGGCGATCGAGGAGATCCTCGCCGAGCTCG
>NZ_JBVPVA010000946.1:0-1052 GCF_055612215.1 Actinomycetospora sp.
GAGGGGCTCACGGCGGGATCCCGGGTGCGATGACACCTCTGCCCGGAGTCGCGACCTCGGAGCGCCGACCGATCGGGGCCGGGAGCGGGCACGATCGAGACGTCGTCACCGGTGACCCGCCTGTCGCAGGACCGGCTGGGCACCGGTCATCGAGAAGGGCGAACCACCGTGCATCCCCAGCCGGACCACGCGCCGACCCTCATGCCGGCGGCGTTCATCGGGCACGGCAACCCGATGAACGCCCTCGACGTCAACCGCTACACGACCGCCTGGAGGGCCTTCGGGGAGGCCGTGCCGCGCCCGCGCGCGATTCTCGTGGTCAGTGCGCACTGGTACATCAATGCCACGGCCGTCACGGCCATGCCGAAACCGCGGACCATCCACGACTTCTACGGCTTCCCACGAGCGTTGTTCGACGCGCAGTACCCCGCTCCCGGCCTCCCGGAACTGGCCACGGAGATCAGCGACGTGGTCCACCCCACCTGGGTCGGCGCGGACGTCGACAGCTGGGGCATCGACCACGGCACCTGGTCCGTCCTCATGCACGCGTTCCCGGACGCGTCGGTACCCGTGGTCCAACTCAGCATCAACGCCGACAAGCCACTGGACTACCACCTCGAGCTCGGGGCGAAGCTGGCGCCCCTGCGAGAACGTGGCGTACTCATCATCGCCAGTGGCAACGTCGTCCACAATCTGTCGGGAATGGACTGGAAGCTCTCCGACGACGGGTACGACTGGGCTCAGCGCTTCGACGAGGACGCCACGACGCGCATGCTCACCGACCCGACCGAGTTCGTGACACTCGATGCCCACCGTGACTTCCGGAATGCGGTGCCGACGCCCGACCACTTCATTCCCGCGGTCTATCTCGCCGGCCTGGCCGGGGCCGGCAGCGCAGCCGCGACGAAGGTCCTCGTCGACGGCTACGCGTTCGGGTCGCTGTCGATGACGGCGTACACCCTCGACCTCTCCTGCCCCCACGCCGCGGGGGACGGAGGATCACCCGTGCCGCCGGCCGACCTGCCCCCGGACGCGTCCAACATCTGAGCCCC
>NZ_JBVPVA010001054.1:0-3562 GCF_055612215.1 Actinomycetospora sp.
CCGGTGTCGGTCGGCTCGTCATCACCACCGGCGACGAGTCCGCCGGCCACCTCGCCCACGTCCGAGACCGTGTCGCCGACCTCTGACACCGCCTCGCCGGCGCTCTCGCCGACGTCGGACACGGCCCGGCCGGCGCTCTCGCCGACGTCGGACACCGCCTCGCCGGCGCTCTCGCCGACGTCGGACACCGCCTCGCCGGCGCTCTCACCGACGTCGGACACCGCCTCTCCCGCGCCCTCGCCGACGTCGGACACCGCCTCTCCGGCGCCCTCGCCGACGTCGGACACCGCCTGACCGGCGCCGCGTCCCAACTCGCCGGCTGCCGTCGCCGCGCCCGAGCCCACTTCCGAGACCGCGTCGCTCGCGCCGCCCCCGAGTTGCTCGACGGCCTGTCCCGCCCCCGCACCCACCTCCTGCGTCGCCTGCCCGAGTCCACGCGTCACGTGCTCGAGGATCTGGGGGTTGCGGTCGATGGTGTCCAGGACCCGACCGACGATCCCCGCGACCTCGTCGAGCCGGACCTTGAGCGTGACCTGGGCGTTGACGCCCCGGATGCCGAGCTTGACGCGGCCGAGCGAGGCGTCCACGCCCACGTTGAGCTTGACGAGGTCGAGGACCTCGGCCTGCAGGGACACGTGCGCCCGCAGGTCCTCCACCTCCAGGTCGATCTCGTCGACCTGGAGGAGCGGCACGTCCAGGTAGACGTCCGGCGTGCCGTCACCGCCCTCCCCGCGATCCTCGGTGCGGGCACTGCCGGGCCGGCGACGGTCGTCGTCCCGCTCGTCCGGGTCCGTCGGCTCCCCGTCGGCGGGGGTCGGACCGTCGGTCTGCTCGTGCTGCGCCGCGTCCTGGGACATCGCTCACCTCGATCGTCGTCGGTGGAGCGCGGCTGCCCCTGCGCGGCCGGGCCGCACGCGTCGTCGCGCGGAGTTGGTTCCACCGTCGGCGGTGGCTCAGCCGGTCGACGTCCGCGGCGCGCCCGTCCGCCGGTCAGACGTCGCCCTCCGGACCTGCCGGAGACAGGCGACGTCGGGAGACTCCCGGGAGTGCACCCCCCGGGAAGGCGATCAGGCCCCGCGGAAGTCGGCCACGGAGTCGTCGAAGGCGGCGTACGCGTCGTAGTCGAGGACCTCGTAGAGCTGCTCGCGGGTCTGCATCCGATCGACCAGCCCCGCCTGTGTGCCTTCAGCGGCGAGGGCGCGCAGGCCGTCGGCGACCGCACCCATCGCGAGCCGGAACAGCGTGACCGGGTAGATGACGACGTCGACGCCGAGGTCGGCCAGCTGCGTCGCCGACACCAGCTCGCTGCGGCCGAACTCGGTCATGTTCACCAACAGCGGGACGTCGATGCCGGCGCGGAACCGCGCGATGTCGGCGGGACCGGACACCGCCTCGGCGAAGACCATGTCGGCGCCCGCGTCGACGTAGGCCCTCGCTCGATCGATCGCGGCGTCGAGTCCCTCGACGGCGGCGGCGTCCGTACGCGCGCAGACGACGAAGTCGGGGTCACGACGAGCGCCCACGGCGGCCCGGAGGGTGCGCACCATGTCCTCGACGGGGCGGACGACCTTGCCGGCGAGGTGCCCGCAGCGCTTCGGGTTCTCCTGGTCCTCGAGGTGACAGCCGGCCGCGCCGGCGTCCTCCAGCACCTGCACCGTGCGGGCGGCCGAGAGCGGCTCCCCGAAGCCGGTGTCGGCGTCGACGAGGACCGGCAGGTCGGTCACCCGCGTGATCTGCGTCGTGCGGGCAGCCACCTCGGAGAGCGTGGTGAGCCCGACGTCGGGCAGCGCCAGGTCGGCCGAGACCACCGCCCCGGAGACGTACACGCCCTCGAACCCGGCCTCGGCGATCATGCGGGCGGCCAGGGGGTTCGGGGCGCCGGGCAGGCGCAGCAGCCCGTCGGCGGCCAGCCCGTCGCGGAACGCCCGCCGGCGTACGGCCGGCGTCGTGGTCGTGTGCAACACGGTCCCATCGTGCCCCGGCCCCGCGATGGTGGGATGTCGTCATGCGCACCGTGCACGTCGTCGGCATCGGCGCCGGCTCCCCGGGCCACCTCACCCTCGACGCCGTGGAGGTCCTCGGCGCCGTCGACGTCGTGCTCCTGCTGGCCAAGCGCGGCGCCGCGGACGAGCTCACCGACGCGCGTGCCGCGCTGGCGGAGCGGTTCGCGCCGCAGGCGAGGATCGTCCGGCGCCAGGACGCCCACCGGGAGCGGGGGACCACCGAGGAGGGCCGCTACCTCGCGACGACCGCGAGTTGGCGCGAGGAGCGCCTCGCGCTCTACGAGGAGCTGATCGCCACCGAGGTCCCCGACGACGGGTCGGTCGCCCTGCTGGCGTGGGGGGACCCGGGGATCTACGACGGGACCGTGGACACCGTCGAGCGGATCGCCGAGCGCGGCCACGTCGAGATCGCCTGGACCGTCATCCCCGGCATCTCGGCGCCGGCTGCCCTCACCGCGGCGCACCGCGTGACGATGACGCGGACCGGCCGCCCGGTGGCCGTCACCCCCGCGCGCCAGGTGATCGCGGGAACCCCGACCGAGCGCGCCGACCTCGTCGTCATGCTCGACGGAGCCGACGCCCACGGGGTCGACGCCGCACCCGACGACGCGACCGTCTACTGGGGCGCCTATCTCGGCACGCCGGACGAGGCCCTGGTCAGCGGCCGGGTGGGTGACGTCCGGGAGGAGATCCTGCGCCGACGTGCCGAGCTGCGGGAACGCAAGGGCTGGATCATGGACACGTACCTGCTGCGCTACTGACGTTGATCTCTTGGCTTATCGAATTGCTCCGTTCGTCGGCTATCGTTGTTCGAACACATGTTCGATACTGGGTGCATGGCCGCGCCCGTCGACGAGTCCCCGCGCTGGGACGCCTATCTGCCCCCGCCGTGGGAGGAACCGGCGGGCTGGGTGGACGACGACCTCGCCCCGCTGCCCGGGGACGACCCGGACTGGCACGACCTCCAGGACCTCGACGACGACGCTGCGGTGGGTGGGTCGGGGTTGTGGGCGGTGCCCGGACTCCCTGCCGACGGCGCCTGCGACGGTGACGGGTTGTCGGCGGCGGCGGCTGCGGCGTTGGCTGAGACCGCGGCGGCGTGGGAGGCGCTGCGATCCGCGCAGGCCCGCTGCTATGCGGCGTTGACCGCGTTGCAGGACTGCGACGCGGTCGGCGCCTCCGGCTACCGCAGTACGTCACGGTTGTTGGCTGACCACGTGCGCATCGACCCCACCGAAGGCCTGCGCCTGGCCCGCCACGCCCGCGCTCTGGCCGGCTCGGTCTCACCCACCGGCGCATCCGTGCCCGCGGCGTTGCCGGTGACCGCAGTCAAGGTGGCCGCGGGGGTGATCGGCCCTGGACATGTGGAGGTCATCCGCACCACCCTGCGCCGCCTCGCCGCGGTCGAGGGTCTGGGGCCCGAGGTGCTCGCCACGACCGAGGCCGAGTTGGCGCAGCTGGCCACCGCCCACCACCCCGCGGCGCTGGCCGAGGCCGCCGCGGCGATCCTGGCGTTGCTCGACCCCGACGGCGCCGCCCCCGACGACGCGCCACCGCCG
>NZ_JBVPVA010001132.1:0-2620 GCF_055612215.1 Actinomycetospora sp.
GGCTGCGGCGCGAGCCCGGTGGCGGTCGCGGCCACCGCGCCGACGGCGAGCACCCACCGACCCGGTCGCGGTGCCCGCAGCCCCGCCGCGACGGCCAGGTAGAGGAGGCCGAGCAGGATGAGCGTGGTGGTCATGACCCACCGGTCCGCCGCCCCGCGCCCGGCGAGCGTGCTCACCGTCTGGCGCACCGGGTCGTACCCGCCCGGGCGCTGCACGGCCTGGGCCAGCAGGACCCCGACCACGAGCACCAGCGGCGCCAGTCCGGCGAGCACCAGCACGGTCGGCTCGCGCATCGGGCCGGGCCGCTGCCCCATCCGCACCCGGGCGACGTCGGACAGGAGCGCGGCCACGGGAGAACCTCCTCGATCGTCGGGACGGCGCGGCTACCCCGACCTCGGACGCCGGGACACGGCGCGCGGGCCGGCCCCGCTCACCAGGCGCGGGGTAGGTCGATCTCCTCGACGCCGGTCTCGACGGCACGGAGGATCTCCTCGGCGACGTGCTCGGCGGTGTCACCGCCGCCGGGTGGCCCGCCGAAGCGGTCCGCGCCGGCCTGCAGCCTGTCGTGGAACTCCGACTGCGTGTAGGTCGGCAGGACGGTCGAGACGACGATCCCGGCGTCGGCGAACTCGATCCGCGCGACGGCGGACAGCATGTTCAGCGCGGACTTCGTCGCGGCGTACGCGCCGAGGCCGGGGATGGCGCGGCGGCTCGTGCCGGAGCTGATGTTGACGATCGCGCCCTCGCCGCGCACGCGCATCGGCGGCACGACGGCCTGCATCATCGCCAGCGCCGAGCCGACGTTGAGGTCGAGGATCGCGGCGTAGTCCTCCGGGTCGACCTCCGCCAACGGCAGGTGCAGGCCGCGCCCCGCGTTGTTGACGAGCACGTCGACGCGCCCGAACCGCTCGAGCGCCGCGTCGACGATCCGGCGGCGGTCCTCGGCGCGCGTCACGTCGGCCGTGACGGCGAGCGAGCCCTCGAGCTCCTTCCCGAGCGCGGCCAGCCGGTCCTCGCGCCGCGCGGCGAGGACGACGTGCGCGCCGCGGGAGTGGGCGAGGCGGGCGGTCGCCTCGCCGATGCCGGACGAGGCGCCGGTGACGACGACGACGCGATCGGTGATGTCCATGGTCCCGGACTTGCCGCTCCCGGGCGGGGGCAACCGCGTCAGCCCGTGGCGCCGGCCCGTCGCGCGACGTCCATGACGTACTCGCCGTAGCGGGACTTGGCCTGGGCGGCGCCGAGGCGCAGGGCGTCGTCGGGGGTGATCCAGTCCTCGCGCAGCGCGATCTCCTCCAGACAGGCGATCCGGACGCCCTGGCGGTGCTCGAGCACGGCGACGTACTGGCCGGCCTCGAGCATCGAGTCGTGGGTGCCGGTGTCGAGCCAGGCGAAGCCGCGGCCGAGGCGGCTGACGCGAAGCTTGCCCGCGTCCAGATAGGCGCGGTTGACGTCGGTGATCTCGAGCTCGCCGCGCGGAGACGGCTTCACCGCCGCGGCGATGTCGAGCACCTTGTTGTCGTAGAAATAGAGGCCGGTCACCGCCCAGCTCGACGGCGGATTGGCAGGCTTCTCGACGATGTCGGTCGCTTCCCCCGTGTCGGGATCGAAGGAGACCACGCCGTAGCGCTCGGGATCCTCGACATGGTAGGCGAAGACGGTGGCGCCCTCGGTCTGCGCGGCGCCTTCCTGGCAGAGCGCGGAAAGGCCGGCGCCGTAGAAGATGTTGTCGCCCAGGATCAGCGCGACGCTGTCGTCGCCGACGAACTCCCTGCCGATGATGAACGCCTGGGCGAGCCCTTCCGGCCGCGGCTGCTCGGAATAGCTTAGCGAGATGCCCATCGCGCTTCCGTCGCCGAGCAGCGTTCGGAAATGGGGAAGATCGTGCGGAGTCGAGATGATCAGTATCTCTCGGATCCCGGCGAGCATCAGGGTCGCCAGCGGATAATAGATCATCGGCTTGTCGTAGACCGGGAGCAGCTGCTTCGAGACGGCCAGAGTCACCGGATAGAGCCGCGTCCCGCTGCCGCCCGCCAATATGATGCCCTTCAACCTTCGTCTCCGCTTGTCGTTTGCGCTGATTGCGCCCGGCGGGGCGCGAGGGGCGCCGACGCGCGCGCGCGGCAGGCCGGCCACCGCCTTAGCGGCATCGCCTGGCGATTGCGACGGCCTTTGAGCGCCCGCGCGAGGATTGCGCCCGGGGAGCCGCCGAGGGGACAAACATCTTGTTCTTGGGCCAAATCGCCGTCAGGAGCAGGCGATCCCGACCCTGACGCAAAGCACGACCCCGACGGCATGAAGATCTCCGTTGCCATGGCGACCTACAACGGCGCGCGCTACATCGGCGAGCAGCTGGCGAGCCTGGCCGCGCAGGCCCGACTTCCCGACGAGCTCGTCGTCTGCGACGACGCGTCGAGCGACGGCACCGCCGAGATCGTCGAGCGCTTCGCTGCGACGGCCCCCTTCCCCGTCCGGGTGGAGCGCAACCCGGCGAATCTCGGCTTCAACGGCAATTTCGGGCGCGCCCTCTCGCTGGCCCAAGGCGACCTGGTGTTCCTCAGCGACCAGGACGACGTCTGGTACCCGGAGAAGATCGCGGCGGGCGTCGCCTTCATGGAGG
>NZ_JBVPVA010001184.1:0-6237 GCF_055612215.1 Actinomycetospora sp.
GGGGGCGGCGGGGCGAGCGGAGCGACGGGGGGAGGAGACCTGTGGTTATGCTCGGACGAGCACGTGACGTTCGCGCCCGGGACGGAGCCGGTCGCCGTCGGGGACCGCGTGCTCGTCGTGCCCGCGCACGTCGACCCGACGGTCGCGCTGCACGAGCGGATGCACCTGGTGCGCGACGACGAGGTCCTCGACACCTGGGAGGTCGACCTGCGGGGGTGGTGAGCCCGTTCCACGCATGGTGCCCCCGGTCGGATGGGTAAGGCCCTGCGCGAGAATGGACGGGATCCGCACCCCCATCCCGGTGGGCGCGGCGAGAAGGAGGAAGACCGGATGGACCTGTCGCGCACGCGGGAACTCTACGAACGGCAGGGGCCGTTCGCGACGGTCTACCTGGAGGCCACCAACCCCGGCGAGAACGCCGCCAAGCAGACCGAGCTGCGCTGGCGGGGCCTGTCGAAGTCGCTGTCGGAGCAGGGCGCGGACGACAAGACGATCGCGGCCCTCGACGAGCTGTTCTCCGACACCAGCGGCGGTGAGCTCAACGCCTACGGGCGGGTGGTCGTGGCCTCGGCCGACGGCGTGCTGTTCGACGACCCCGTCGAGGGCGTCGACCGGGCGGGCGACAGCGCGGTGTGGTCGCCGCTGCCCGAGCTCGGGACGTACTTCCGCTCGCAGTCCGGCGGCGTCCGGGCCCTGCTCGTGGTCGCCGACCAGACCGGGGGCGACGTCTACCAGGTGGTCGCGTCCAACGCGGAGGGCGCTCGCGAGGTCGACGAGCAGACGATCAAGGGCTCGGCCGTGGAGAGCGTGCACAAGCCCCGCGAGGGCGGCAACGCCCACAAGCACCGCCAGCGCCGCCACGCCGAGGCCGCGTACCAGAACGCCGCCGACGTGGTGAAGGGCATCCAGTCCGCCGCCTCGTCGTTCCGCCCCGAGCTGATCGTGCTGGCCGGCGAGGTCAGCGGGCGCGAGGTCGTCCGCCACGAGATGCCCAAGGGCCTGCTCGAGATCACCCGTGAGATCGAGGCGGGAAGCCGCGCGGCGGGCGCCAGCGAGGACGCGCTCGAGGACGCGTTCCTCACCGAGGTCGGCCGGTTCGCGACCGAGCGGGAGACCTCGATCGACCAGCAGTTCCGGGAGGCCAAGGGCCACGGCAACGCCGCGGAGGGTCTCGAGCCGGTGCTCGAGGCCGCCCGCACGGGCGCGATCGCGACGCTGATCCTCGTCGACGCCCACCCGGTGCCCGGCGAGCTCTACGTCGGCGACAGCCCCGAGGCGATCTCGAAGGAGAAGGACCGGGCCGCGTCGATCTCCGACGCCGAGCCGGTGTCGCGTCCGGCCGAGCAGGTGCTCCTGCACGCCGCCGGCGCGATGGGCGGCGACGTCGCGGTGCTCGGCGCGGGTGCCGAGCTCACCGACAACGTCGGCGCGCTGCTGCGGTTCCCGACCGGGAGCTGATCCACCCCCGGGGCGGACGGCACTCTCGCGGCGTCGGGGCGCGCGAGGGTGCTGTTCGCGTCGGCTCGTGACCCACGGGCCACGGGCTCCCAGCGGATCTCGCTGGTCGCGTCCGGGGCGGCCGTTCGGGTGAACCGTGGATCCGGACCGGGCCGGGCGGAGTCGCAGGGACATGAGCTCCCGCAACCGTCGCCGGCCGCCCCGTCCCGCCAGGCCGATCCGGAGGTCCACCGCCACCCGGTCGCCCCGGCCGCCCGACGCCGAGGTGGTCGTCCGGGTCTCCGGGCCCGAGGATCTCGTCGCGTCGCTGCCGACGATGCTGGGCTTCGTCCCGGAGGAATCGGTCGTGGCGATCGCGATGCACCGTCGCGGGACCCGCAGCCGCGTCGGCGGCATGGCCCGCATCGACCTGGTGGCCGGTCCGGGGGCGGCCGGGCTCGACCGCGCGGAGATCGACCGGGCCCTGGCGGACGCGCTGCGCCGGCACCTCGAGCGCACGGAGCCCGACTCCGTGGTGGTGATCGTGGTCTCCGGGGAGGGGACGGACGGGCCGGACGGGCGTCCGCCTCACGCCGGGGTCGTCGACGCACTGACCGAGGCGTTCGCCGGGGTCGACGTCCCGGTGACCGGCGCGGTGTGGACGTCGCGGGTCGCCGCCGGGGCCCCCTGGCGCTGCTACGACGCGTGCGGGTGCACCGGGACGCTGCCCGACCCGGCCGGGACCCTGGCCGCCGCCGAGTCCGCGGTGACCGGTCGCGTGACCTACGGCTCCCGCGACGAGGTGGCGGCGACGCTGGCGCCCGAGCCCGCCGCGCAGGGCCGCCGGCGCAGGGAGCTGGTGGACGACGCCCACGAGGCCGCGTGGACCGACCGCGAGCTGGCCGGGAGCGCCGCGGCCCGGCGGGACCTGGACGCGGTGCGGCACGCGGCCGCCGAGCTCGGGCGCGGCGTCGTCCTCGGCGACGAGGAGATCGCGCGGCTGGCCGTCGCCCTGTGCGATCCGCGCGTGCGTGACGTCTGCCTCGGGTTCGCCGCGGGCCACGACGCCGCGGTCGACCCCGCGGACGCCGAGCGGCTCTGGACGCTGCTGGTGCGCGCGGTGCCGGCCCCGGAGGTCGCCGAACCGGCGACCCTGCTGGCCTTCGCGACGCTGGACCACGGCGGCGGTGCGACGCTGACCGTCGCCCTCGACCGCGCGCTGACCGCCGACCCGGGCCATCGGCTCAGCCGGCTGCTCGCCTCGATCGTCACGGCCGGGATCGAGCCGGGCGCGGTGCGGGAGTTGATCGCCGGGGCCGCGGCCGAGGCGGGCGCGCGGCTGGCGGCGTGACCGGTGGCCGGGTCGAATCAGGTCAGGGCCGGATCAGGTCAGGGCCGCAAGAGCGGCGGCGATCCCGGCGGGTTCGTCCACCACCGCCGCCGCGCCCGCCGCCTCGAGCTCGGTGCGGGTCCCGAAGCCCCACGTCACGCCGACGCAGGGCAGGCCGTGGTGCCGGGCTCCCTCGACGTCGTGGTGGCGGTCGCCGACCAGCCCCGCGACGGGCCCGTCGCCGTGCGCGGTGAGCGCGAGCCCGACGACCGCGGCCTTGCCCTCGACGCTGCCGTCCAGCGCGGCGCCGTGCACCCCGCCGGCGAAGGTCCCGGCCAGCCCCAGGTGCTCGACGATCTCGCGGGCGTAGACGGCGGGCTTGCTCGTGGTGACGGCGAGGACGTCGCCGCGGGCCACCAGCTCGTCGAGCGCCGTCCCGATCCCCTCGTAGACCGTCACGTCGAACATCCCGCCCGCTCCGTACGACTCGCGGTAGCGGGTCATCATCGCCTCGCCGGTCGGGACGTCGACGCCGAGGACGTCGCGGAACGCGGCCGGGAACGGCGGCCCGATCAGGGCGCGCAGCTGCTCGGGGGTCGGCTCGGGGACCCCGACGGCCGCCGCCGCGTGCCGGACCGAGGCCCGGATCCCGGGACCGGAGTCGACGAGGGTCCCGTCGAGGTCGAACAGCACCAGGCTCACGGAGCGGCGGCCACCCGGGACGCCTGCGCGAACGCCCACGCGTCGGCGACGATCCCGTCGAGGTCCCCGCGCCGCGGCGTCCAGCCCAGCTCGGTGCGGGCGCGTTGCGCGGAGGCGACGAGCACCGCCGGGTCGCCGGCGCGGCGCGGGGCGACGACCGCGGGGATCGGGTGCCCGGTGACCCGACGGCACGCCTCGACGACCTCACGGACCGAGAAGCCGGTGCCGTTGCCGAGGTTGCAGACCAGGTGCCCGCCGCGCTCCCCGGCCGCGTCGAGGGCGAGCAGGTGGGCCGCGGCGAGGTCGTCGACGTGGATGTAGTCGCGCACGCAGGTGCCGTCCGGGGTGGGCCAGTCGTCGCCGAACATCGAGACCTGTTCCCGCTGCCCGAGCGCGACCTGCAGCACGAGCGGGATGAGGTGGGTCTCGGTGGTGTGCCGCTCGCCGAGCATCGGGCCGTCGTCCGGTCGGTGGGCGCCCGCCACGTTGAAGTAGCGCAGCGACACCGCGCCGAGCTCCCCGTCGGAGGCCGCGGCGTAGGAGGCGATCGCGTGGTCGATCGCGAGCTTCGTCGCGCCGTAGGGGTTGGTCGGGCGGGTGGGGGAGTCCTCGGTGATCGGGCTGGTCTCCGGCTCGCCGTAGGTGGCGGCCGTGGAGGAGAACACCAGGCGCGGGACCCGGTGGGCGCGGACGGCGTCGAGCAGGGCGACCGAGGTCACGACGTTGCCGTGCCAGTACTTCGCCGGGTCCACCACGGATTCGCCCACCAGGGAGCGCGCCGCGAAGTGCAGGACGCCGTCGAAGGAGCCGGTGCCGAGGACCTCCTCGGCCGCGGCGGCGACGTCGCCCTCGACGAACGCCGCCCCGGCCGGGACGGCGTCACGGTGGCCGGTGGAGAGGTCGTCGAGGACGGTGACCTCGTGGCCCGCGGCGAGCAGGTGGGCGGTGCACACGCTGCCGACGTAGCCCGCGCCTCCGGTGACGAGCAGCTTCATGGCGACGAGTCTGACGTACCGCCCTGGGCGGTCACCCGGGGCGGGAGGCGGGTTCAGACGGCGCGGACGAGCACCGCGTGCGCGACCAGCGGATCGACCTCGGAGCGCTGCCCGCCGTGCCCGACGTTCACCGCGTCCCCGAAGCGGGGGATGCCGACGACCTCGATGTCGCTGCCCGGCAGGACCCCGGCCGACTTCAGGCGGGCCATGAGGGTCTCGTTGAGCTGCACGTGTTCGGCGATGCGGCGGATGACGACCTTCCCCCCGCCCGAGCGCGCGAACTCGTCGAGCCGGACGAGCCCCGCCTCGTCGGGCGTCGGGGTACGTGTCGGCAGCTCGGTGAGCGTGCCGCGCAGCTCCTCGAGGCCGGGGATGGGGTTGCCGTACGGGGAGACCGAGGGCTCGCCGAGCAGCGCGAAGACCTTCTTCTCGACGGCCTCGCTCATCACGTGCTCCCACCGGCAGGCCTCGGTGTGGACGTGCTCCCACTCCAGGCCGATGACGTTGACCAGCAGGAGCTCGGCCAGGCGGTGCTTGCGCATCACGGAGACGGCCTTCGCCCGGCCCTCCGGGGTGAGCTCGAGGTGGCGGTCGCCGGCCACCTGGACGAGACCGTCACGCTCCATGCGGGCGACGGTCTGGCTCACCGTCGGGCCGCTCTGCTCGAGGCGCTCGGCGATCCGCGCGCGCAGCGGCGTGACGCCCTCCTCCTCGAGCTCGTAGATGGTGCGCAGGTACATCTCCGTGGTGTCGATGAGGTCGTTCATCCCCACCCCTTCCGGTGCCGGACCCGATCCTACCGAGGGGGTGTGACACCACGGGCGCGGCGCGACCCCGCGGAGGGCACGATGGGTGCGTGTCGACCCCCGCTGCCCCGCTCGTCGCCGCCCCGGACCTGATCGCCGAGCTCGCCGACGGCCCCGCCGGGACCGACGGGCGGCCCGTCGTCCTCGACGTCCGCTGGCGGCTCGTCCCGCCGCCGGGTGGCCGGAAGCCGCGGCGCCGCCCGGACCCGGTCGGCGAGCCCGACTTCGACGCCGGCCACGTGCCGGGCGCGGTGTTCCTCGACGTCGACACCGACCTGGCCGGCCCGCCCGGTCCCGCCGGGCGCCACCCGCTGCCCGACCCCGACGACCTGCAGACCACGCTGCGCCGGGCCGGGATCGGGCGGTCCACCCCGGTCGTCGTGCACGACGGCGTCGGCGCGGGCGACGGGATGGCCGCGGCGCGTGCGTGGTGGGTGCTGCGCTGGGCGGGGCTGGCGCCGTCGCAGGTGCGGGTGCTCGACGGCGGATTCGGCGCCTGGACCGCTGCGGGCGGCCCGACGTCCACCGAGTCGGGCGGAGCGCGGCGGCCCGGCGACATCGCGATCACGGCGGGCGCGATGCCGGTGCTCGGGGCGGACGCCGCGGTCGAGGTCGCCGAGCGCGGGGTGCTGCTCGACGCCCGGGCCCCGGAGCGCTTCCGCGGCGAGACCGAGCCGATCGACCCGGTGGCGGGCCACGTGCCGGGGGCCGGCAACCTCCCGGCGGGATCCCTCCTCGACGGCGACGGCCGGTGGCGGCCCGCCGAGGAGCTGGCGGCCGCGCTCGGGGCGCTCGTCGGTGACGCCGGGCCGGTCGGGGCCTACTGCGGCTCGGGGGTCAGCGCGACGATGCTGGTGCTCGCCGCCGAGATCGCCGGGGTGCGCCCACCGGAGGACCCGGTCGCGCTCTACGTCGGCTCGTGGTCGAACTGGTGCGCGTCGAAGCGGCCGGTCGCGACGGGCGCCTG
>NZ_JBVPVA010001193.1:0-1972 GCF_055612215.1 Actinomycetospora sp.
CAGGGGCGAGCCGCGCAGGAGCTGCCCGGCCAGGGGCTTGTCGAGCTCGGCGGCGACGGCGTCGGCATCCATCGTCATGGCGGTCTCCTCGTCCTCGCGCGGCCCGGTCGTGGCCGCTGGTGTTCCGGGGACGGAGCCGGCGCCACGTTCTCGACACCGGACGCGTCGGGTTCCGGTAAGCGACGCTCGCGGGTTCCAGAACACGTGAGCGTCGCGGCCCGGTGCCCCGCGCCCGACGGTCCTCGCCGCGACCACGGTCGGCACTCGCGGCGCATTCGGTGTCATCGCGGTTGACGTGGAATCGGCTTTGGTGTCCACTGGAGTGACATGAACACACGTGGCTACGTGATGCGGGCCAGGGCCGACGCGGTCGAGGAGACGCGGCGCCGGATCCTGACCGCTGTGTGGCAGCTCGGGCTGGAGGCCGCGTCGATGGAGATCGTGCTGGCCGACGTGGCCGACCGCGCGAACGTCACCGTGCGCACCGTGCTGCGGCACTTCGGCAGCAAGGAGGGGCTCTTCGCCGCGACGCAGGACTTCGTGACCGCCGAGCTCCTGCAGGAACGCGGCGTCCCGGCGCCGGGCGACATCCGGGCCGCGGTGGCCGCCGTCTTCGACGAGTACGAGGAGGTCGGCGACTGGGTGATCACCATGCTCGGGCAGGAGAACGCGGTCCCGGACGTGCGGCACATGACCGACCGGGGGCGGGCGATGCACCGTGAGTGGGTCACGGCCGTGTTCGGACCACGGTTGCCCGCCGAGGGCTCCGCCGACGAGGTGCTCGACCTGCTCGTCGTCGCGACCGACGTCTACACGTGGAAGCTGCTGCGGCGCGACCGCGGACTGGAGCGCGACACGGCCGAGCGACGCGTCGCCGCCCTCGTGCGCGCGGTGCTGGCCGACGCCGACCCGGGAGGGGTGACGTGGCCCGCATCCTCGCCGTGACGTGGGACGGGGGCGGCAACGTGCCACCCCTGCTGGGCATCGCCGCGGAGCTGCTCGCCCGCCGCCACGACGTGCGCGTGCTCGGCCACCCCGCGCAGCGCGCGACCGTCGAGGCTGCCGGCCCGACCTTCGTGCCCCACCGCCACGCCCGCCCCTGGTCGCCGACCACGCCGGTCTCGGACGTCCGCCGCGCGCGGGACCTGATCACGCTGTTCAGCGAGCCCGGACCCGGCCGTGACGTCACCGCCGAGCTCGCGGGGCCGACCCCGCCCGATCTCGTGCTCGTCGACGCCATGCGACTCGCGGCGCTGCGGGCCGCCGTGCGGTCACCGGTCCCGACGGTCGCCCTCGTCCACACCTTCCACCGCTACGTCACCCACGTCTGGGCACGGGGACCGGTCGGGCTGCTCGCGACGCTGCGGGGGCGACGGCCGGGCCCCCTGTGGAACGCCTGCGAACGGGTCCTCGTCGCGAGCGACGCCGATCTCGACCCGGGCGGACCGGGGTCGGGCAACGTCCGGTGGACCGGCGCGGTCCAGGCGGGACCCCGGCCGGTCGCCCGCGGCACGACGCCCACGGTGCTGGTCAGCCTGAGCACGATCTTCTACCCCACGCAGGCCGCCGTGCTGCAGAACGTCCTCGACGGGCTCGCCGGGCTCGACGTCCGCGTCGTCGCCGCCACCGGGCCCGTCGTCGACCCCGACGACCTGCGCGCCCCCGCGAACGTCGAGCTGCACCGGCACCTGTCGCACGACACGGTGATGCCGGCCGCGTCCGTGCTCATCGGTCACGGCGGGCACGCCACCACGATGCGCGCCCTCGCCCATGACCTGCCGATCCTGACGATCCCGCTCGACCCCTACCTCGACCACCGCATGATCGGCGAAGCCGTCCACGCGGCGGGGGCCGGACTCGTGGTCGAGACCGCCGGGAGCCCGACGCAGATCCGCGACGCGACCCGGGCCCTGCTCGACGACCCGGCCCACCGGACCGCCGCCGAGGCCCTCGGGGCACGCATCCGCTCGAC
>NZ_JBVPVA010000054.1:0-5112 GCF_055612215.1 Actinomycetospora sp.
CTCCATCCGCACGAGGGTTCCCCTCGCGCCGGGCCGGGGCGGCCGGGACCGCCGGGACCGGCCCCGTCGGGAGCGGGCCCGGACGGGGGCGCACCGGCGCCGGGCGCCCGGGCGGCGGACGCCGGGTCAGCGCCGCCCGGGCGGCCGCCACCAGGTCCCGCGCGCTCCCCGGACGCACGGCCGGGTCGGTGGCCAGCGCCCGACGGATCAGCTCGTCGACCCCGCGGCCCAGCGGCGGGGCGCCCGACACCGTCGCCCCGAGGACCTCCGTCGCGGCCGGCACCTTCCCCGCGAGGTGGGCGTCGATGACCTCGGTCACGGTCCCGCGGTAGGGCGCGCGCCCGGTCAGGCAGGTGAAGAGCACGCAGCCCAGCGAGTAGAGGTCGGTGCGGGCGTCGACGGGCTCGCCGCGCAGGTGCTCGGGCGCGGCGTAGGTGGGCGAGCCGAGGAAGTCCCCGGCGTGCGTTCGGTGCCCGGTGGCGCCCCGGTGGGTGAGGCCGAAGTCGGCGAGATAGGCGTGCTCGAGCCCCCCGCGGGTCTCGACGAGCACGTTCGCCGGCTTGACGTCGAGGTGCACCAGGCCGTGGGCGTGCACGGCGTCGAGCGCGTCGGCCACCTGGTCGAGCAGCCGCAGCGCGCGCTCCGGGGCGAGCGGGCGGCCCCCGATCAGCGTCGCGAGGTCGCGGCCGTCGACGTGGCGCATCGCGATGTAGAGCCGCTCCTCGCCGCCGGGACCGGGGGCGCGGTCGACGTCGTAGAGGGGCACCACGTGCGGGTGGTCGACCGCCGAGGTGTTGCGGGCCTCCTCGAGGAACCGGGCACGGAACTCGTCGTCGCGGGCGAGCGCGGGGTCGATGACCTTGAGCGCGACCCGCCGGTCGAGCCGGGTGTCGGTGGCGCGGTAGACGGTGCTCATCCCGCCCCGCCCGATGACGGACTCCACCCGGAACCGGCCGAGCGCGCTGCCGCTCAGGTCCTCGTCGGAGCGCGCTGGCGAACCCGGCCGGGAGCCGCCCGGCCGGTCGTCCGACGGGGGGACCGACACGGTGCGCAGGGTAGTCGCCGGGCGGGATCGTCCGGGTCCGCTCGGCCCGCGCCGTGTCCGGGCGGGCACGATGGCGCCGTGGGCGACGACGCACGGCAGCAGGGGCACGGGCACGGGCACGACGGCGGGCACGGGCACGACCACGGCGACCCCGCCGCGATGCGCCCGGTCGAGGAGCACGCCGCGGCCGTCGCCGCCCTCGTCGCGCCGACGGGCACCGAGACCGTCCCGCTCGCCGAGGCTCGTGACCGCGTGCTGGCCGCCGACCTCTCCTCCCCGATCGCGCTCCCGCCGTTCGCGAACTCCGCGATGGACGGCTACGCCGTGCGGGCCGCGGACCTCAGCGGCCCTCCGGTCACGCTGCCCGTGCCCGAGGACGTGCCCGCGGGCCGCGTCGACGGTCCGCCGCTCGCGCCCGGGACCGCCCACCGGATCATGACCGGCGCCCCGCTGCCCGACGGCGCGGACGCGGTGGTCCAGGTGGAGTGGACCGACGGCGGGCTCCCGGGTGCGACGGTGACGGTGGCGAAGGCCGTCGAGGTCGGGCAGAGCGTGCGGGGCGCGGGCGACGACGTCGCCGCCGGGCAGGTCGTGCTCGCCGCGGGCACGGTGCTCGGCCCGGCGCAGATCGGGCTGGCGGCCGCGGTCGGCGCCGCCGAGCTCGTCGTCCACCGGCGCCCGCGGGTGCTGGTGCTCTCCACCGGTTCCGAGCTCGTCGCGCCGGGGCAGCCGCTGCGCCACGGCCAGATCCACGAGTCGAACGGACCGATGCTCGCGGCCGCCGTCGACGACGCGGGCGGCCGGGCGCGGCTGCTGCGCTTCGTCCCCGACGACGTCGGGGAGTTCCTCGCGACCCTGGACGCGGCGCTGGACGAGCCCACCGACCTCGTCGTGACCTCCGGCGGCGTGAGTGCCGGGGCGTACGAGGTCGTCAAGGACGCGTTCGCGTCGCGCGGTGTCACGTTCACCAAGGTCGCGATGCAGCCCGGCATGCCCCAGGGGGCCGGGCGGTACGACCACGACGGCCACGCCGTCCCCGTCGTGACCCTCCCGGGGAACCCGGTGAGCTCACTGGTGTCGTTCGAGGTGTTCGTGCGCCCGGTGCTGCGCGCGGCGGCCGGCCACCCGCACCCCGGACGACCCCGGGTGACCGCGCGGGTGTCGGAGGACCTGCGCTCCCCGGCCGGACGGCGCCAGTTCCGCCGCGGCCGGCTCGACGCGGTGACCGGCGAGGTGAGCCCGGTCGGGGGCGCCGGGTCGCACCTGCTCGCCGCGCTGGCGCACGCCGACTGCCTGTTCGTGGTGGGCGAGGACGTGACGGAGGTGGCGGCGGGCACCGAGGTCGAGGTGTGGCTCCTCGACGCCCTGTCGTGACGCCCGTCGAGACCCCGAGTGGGTGGTTGCGATGGGCCGGGCGAGGGAAACGACTTGGGGATCCCGGCGATGATCGGGCACCATGTGTGAGGACTCTCATGGCGGGGACGCCATCGAGTTCGTCCGGGGTAGTCCGATGGCCGATCGAGTGACTCCTTCGCCGTCGACCAACCGCTTGTCGCTGGGGAGCGGACGAGCGGTTACCGCCGGGGTCGCCGTCTCGGGGGATGGCGGCCCCGGCTCCCCGTCCCTCCCGGCGATTCCACTGCGTGTCCCGCGCGCGGCGCCCGATAGGTTCGCGGCGTCCGCACCTCGAGCGAGGGATCCTGTACCGATGGTCGCGTCCGACCGCTCCCCCGCGCCCGGCGACCCGGGCGCCACCGCCCGCGAGCGCCTGCCGGCGCCCCGACGTCACCCCGTCCTCCACGCGGTCGACCTCGTCCGCGAGACGCTCCCTCCGCTGCACCCGGGTGGGCGGCCCGTCATCGGCGCCGTGGCCGCCGGTGCGCTCGCTCTCCGCGCCGCGCGCGGCCGTGGGACGGTCGGCGCCGTCCTGGGCACCGCCGCCGTCGCCGCCTTCTTCCGGTCCCCGCGGCGCACCACCCCCCGCCGCGACGGCATCGCGGTCGCCCCGGCCGACGGCACCCTGTCGGTGATCGGTGACGCCGAGGCCCCGCCCGAGCTCGTGGCCAAGGGCTTCCCCTCCGGGCCGCGGCCCCGCGTCAGCACGTTCCTCTCGATCTACGACGTGCACGTCCAGCGCATCCCGGTCGACGGCCGGGTCCTCGCCGTGGAGCACCGTCCCGGCACGTTCGTCTCGGCCGACCTCCCCGAGGCCAGCGAGGGCAACTCCCGCACCTCCGTGTGGCTGCGCGACACCGAGGGACGCGACCTCGCCGTCGTGCAGATCGCGGGCCTCGTCGCGCGCCGGATCGTGTGCGACGCGGCGGTCGGCGACGAGGTGGCCGCGGGCGAGACCTACGGGCTGATCCGCTTCGGGTCCCGGGTCGACCTGCTGCTGCCGCCGGGCTCGACGGTCGGCGTCCAGGTGGGACAGCGGACGGTGGGCGCGGAGACCGTGCTCGCCGAACTCCCGCCCGTCGCGGGCGACGGGGGCTGAGCGCCGGTGCCCGCGTCGACCGCGCCCGGCGTCCGCCTGCTGCCCAACGCCGTCACCGTCCTCGCGCTGTGCGCCGGGCTCTCCGGTGTGCAGTTCATGCTGGCCGGCAACGAGGTGGGCGCGATCGCCGCGATCGCCCTGGCCGGGGTCTTCGACGCCCTCGACGGCCGGCTCGCCCGCCTCCTGGACGCCTCGAGCCGCATCGGCGCCGAGCTCGACTCGCTCTCGGACTGCGTGTCGTTCGGTGTCTCCCCCGCGCTGATCCTCTTCCTCTGGTCGCTGCACGACCTGCGGGTCGGGTGGGTGGTGGCCCTCGTCCTCGTGGTATCCACCGCGCTGCGGCTCGCGCGCTTCAACACCCTCTCCGACTCGGAAGCGGCCGCGGAGGCCAAGCCGTTCGCCGGCGAGTTCTTCGTCGGCGTCCCCTCGCCCGCGGGCGCGCTGGTGGCGCTCACGCCGCTGGCGACCGAGCTGCTGCTCGGCAGGGGCTGGTGGTCGGCGCCGGTGACGGTCGCGATCTGGACCGTCCTCTCCGCCGCACTGATGATCTCGCGGATCCCGACGGCGTCGCTGAAGAGCGTGCGCGTCCCACCGGCGGCCGTGGCTCCGGCGCTCGTGCTGGTCGCGCTCGCCGCCGCCGCGGTCGTCGCCGTCCCGTTCGCGCTCTACCCCGTCGCGATCCTGCTCTACCTGGCCCACATCCCCTACGCGGCCTACCGGTACCGGTGGCTGGAGCGCCACCCCGAGGTCTGGCACGTCCCGCCGCGCCAGCGCCGGGCCGTGCGGCGTGCCCACCGGCGGCTCGGCCTGCTGCCGCCGCGGCGGCCCCTCCCGCGGCGCGTGGCCGGCGCGGCCGCCCGCGCGGGGCGCCGGACGATGAACCGCGGGCAGGCGGCCCCCGGCTCGCGGCGGCTCGGGGTGCGCGGCTCCCGACGGCGGGGCCCGGACCGGCGCCCGCCGGACCGCTCCGGCCCCGACCGGGGCGCCGGCCCCGACCGACCCGGGCCCGAGCGCCCCCAGGAGCGCCCGTGACGTCCCCCGTCCCGCAGGTCACGCTGACCGCGCAGCTCTCGACGTCGGCCACCGACGCGCGCCGCGGGGTGGTCCGGCTGCACCCGGAGGTGCTGGCCGCCCTGGGGCTGACGGCCTGGGATGCGGTGCGGGTGGTCGGCACCCGCACCACCGTCGCGCTCGCCGCGCCCGCCGCGGGCCCCGTCTCCCCCGGCTCGGCCACGCTCGACGAGACCGCGATGGTCAACGCCGGCATCGTCGCGGGGACCGCGGTCGCCGTGGAGCCGGTGGCCGTGACGGCGGCCCGCACGGTCACCGTCGCGGGCTCGCGGCTCGCCTCGGCCTCGGTGACCCCGGAGACCGTGCGACTGGCCCTGACCGGCAAGGTCCTCACGCCGGGTGACACCGTCTCGCTGCTCCCCCAGGACCTCGCGCCCGTCCCCGGCGCCGACGCCGCCGGGACCCGCTCCCGGCTCTCCGCCGAGCTCGGCGGCACCTGGACCACCGAGCTGCTCACGGTGGTCGCGGCGGAGCCCGAGGCGGACGCGGCCTACGCCGTCGG
>NZ_JBVPVA010000056.1:0-1646 GCF_055612215.1 Actinomycetospora sp.
CGGCACGGGATCGGGCAGCTCGCCCCACCGGGCCAGCTTCTCCAGGTCGACCACCCGCGGGCCGGCCCAGTGCGACTCCAGGTCGCGGCAGCGCAGGGCGCCGAGCCCCAGCACGATCCCGAAGATCACGTGGCCGACCAGCGAGAGCGTCACCGTCGTCGGGGTCAGCGGGAACATCAGCTGCTGGCCGCGGGGCAGCAGCACCGTCGCCATCAGCCCGCCCCAGGTCGGCCCGACGGCGAAGAGCACCGCCGTGGCCACCGTGACCTTCCCGCCGAGCCGGCGCAGTCCCGTCGCGGCCGCCCCGACCAGGAACACGACGCCGAGCCCGCCGCCGTCCCCGGCGTAGCGCCACACGTAGCCGGCGACCCCGCCGAGCACCCGCGACGACGGGTCGACGTCGATCAGCCAGGTGCCCATCGTCGGGATGAAGTCGCCCCACCACCCCAGGAAGGCCACGGTGTCGAGGCGGAAGACGTCGTAGACCGCCGTCGCGAGGATCCCCCAGCGCAGCCCCTCGAGCACGAGGCGGTCCTCGGGCATCGGGACGAAGATCCCGAGCACCAGGAGCACCAGCGCCGTCGGGATGACGATCAGCCCCGCCGAGACGTGCATCGGGATGAGCCCGGCCACGTGCGCGGTGATGGAGAGCAGCGGCAGCGCGGCCAGCACGAGGTGCACCGCCACCCGCGGCGGCACCGCTCCCGGCGCCCTCACCGGCGTCCGCCCATCGGCATCCCGCCGCCGTGCGCGAGCGTGTGCGTCGCCATCAAGTGCGCGAAGTTCTTCGAGGTCGTCACCTGGTCACTCGCTCCGGTCGGGCCCGCCCGGGAGGCGTCGTCCTCGCTGCCCTGGGTGCAGCGGCGGGCGGAGTTGATGCAGTCGGCGCCGGCCTGGGCGCGGCTCTTCGAGGACAGGTACTCGAGCAGCGCGTGGTCGGTGATCGGGTCGTGCTGCTGCTCGGGGAAGCTGTCGATGGCGAAGGACCGGCCGGGCGGCGGGTCGTAGGCCACGGTGATCCGCAGGGCGGGTACCGGGACCTCGTCGTCGGAGCACTCCCCCGACTCGTCGGGGTAGCGCAGGTGCTCGGTGTGGTCCTCCGAGTCGAGGTCCTTGCCGTTCCAGCAGCTCGGGAAGTCGAAGACCCGCTGCAGGTCCGAGCCCTGCGGGCAGACCGGGTACCGGTCGGTCATCCGGTTCCCGGAGCCCGAGCAGGTGTACTTGGCGTTCGCGCCCTTCCCGTCCGCGGTGGCCGCCTTCGCGGAGCCGGTCACCATCGTCATGTTCAGCGGCATGGCCTCCATCTCGCGGGTGCCGTGGCCGTGGAAGGTGTAGTCGACCGCGGTCGGCTCGACGTAGGAGCCGACGTTGCCGTCGAGGCTCCCGCCGTCCTGCCCGACGTCGGGACCGACCTCACGCAGGTCGCGCAGCACCGGCCAGAAGATCGGTGACTGGTCGCCGTTGGTGCAGGTGGTGCTGGACTCCTTGAGCACCTGCAGGTTCGACGCGGCGTTGGTGCTGTCGTTGCCCGCGTAGTCGTGCACGTGCTGGGCGCCGTTCCGCTTGCCCGGGGCGATGATCGGGTTGTCGGAGTTGTGGTGGTCGGACAGCGAGCAGGAGAAGGAGTAGCTGCCGCCGGAGAAGTC
>NZ_JBVPVA010000067.1:0-3393 GCF_055612215.1 Actinomycetospora sp.
GGGTGTCCCGACGGGGGCGGAGCCGGACGGCGCGCTGCACCACGGCGGTGCCCGTCCGCCACGCGACGATCCCGACCACGAGCCCCAGGACGACCAGGGCGGCCGGCGGGACCCCGACGCCGAGCAGCGACAGCAGGGCGAAGTGGGTGAGGTAGATGCCCAGCGAGGCTCCCGCGACGGCGGTGACCGGGGCGACGAGCGCCCGGGGCACCGGGATCCGGTCGACGAAGAGGAGGACGAGCAGCCCGACGAGCACGATCGCGGCGTGCCCGTACGCGGACCCGAAGAACGGGGGCACCAGCAGCAGGCCGGCCGCCGCGGCCACCAGGCGCTGCGGGACCGTGACCGCGCGGTGGAGCAGCCAGCCGAGGACGAAGAGCCACATCACCAGGTGGGTGCTGTAGAGGTCCGAGGGCACCGTCCGGTCGTAGCTCGGGATCAGCCGCAGCAGGAGCGACGCGGCGAGCACGATCGCCGGCAGCGCGAACCGGTGCCGGCGCTCGAACCGGCGCACGGCGGGCACGGCGAAGAGCGCGGCCGCCAGCACGAGGATCTGCACCAGCGAGTCGACGAACCAGTAGCCCTGCACCAGGGGGTGGAACACCGAGCCCAGCAGGAGCGCGTCGGCGTAGTGCACCGAGGGGGTCATGGTCGCGCGCAGCAGGATCCACAGCGAGCTGGGCACCGCGATCAGGGCCGCCGAGCGGAGGATCCGCGCGGGCAGCGCCGAGGTGTCGTCGGAGCGGGCGAGCAGGAACCGGGAGAAGGTCCAGCCGGCCATCGCGAGCAGCAGGTGCGCGCCCCCGAGCCAGTTCCACAGGTGATCGTGCTCGCCGACGACGAGCACGATCGCCAGCGCGCGCAGCACGACGACGGCCTCGAGCCTCGCCCGGCGCGACGGAGCGGCCGCGCCGGGCCGGGCCCGCGCGGCGAGCTCGCCGAGCGGCACGGTGTCCCACCCCTCGGGCAGCTCCCCGAGCGCGCGTTCGAGGTCGGCGGACACCGCGACGTAGGTCAGCGAGTCCCCGCCGAGGTCGACGAACGACGCGGCGTCGTCGAGGACCTGGCCGGGGAAGGTCCGGGCGAAAACCTCGTGCACGGTCGGCACGGCCCGCCGCAGCCTCCGCGTCCGGAGCCGGGCCGCGGGCGCACGAGGCGGTGGAGCCGGGTCGGTGGCGGCGAGCGCGAGGACGGCGGGGTGGTCGAGCTTGCCGTTCAGCCGGCGCGGGAGGGCGTCGACGACGACCACGGTCACGGCGGGGTCGGGCAGGTGGAGCCGGCTGGTGAGGATCCGTCGCGCCGCGGCGGCCGGGGCCGCATCGTCGTCGGACCGCTCGACCGCGACCACGAGCCGGGCGTCGTCACCGGTCACGGCGGCGGTGAGCCCCTCGCCGGCGAGCAGCGTCTCGGTCGCATCGAGGTCGACGCGGACCCCGAAGGGTTTGACGAAGCGCGAGCGGCGGCCCGTGACCTGGAAGAGCCCGTCCGGGCGCTGCCGGCCGAGATCGCCGGTGTGCAGCTCGTGCACGGTCCGACCGCACGCGAGGTCGGCCGGCGTCGTGGCGTAGCCGAGCATGACGTTCGGGCCGGAGTAGACGATCTCGCCGACACCGTCGGGGTCCCCGCCGTCGATGCGCAGCGCGCCCCCGGGGATCGGCACCCCGATCGCCTCCGGTGCCCT
The DNA here is from genome assembly GCF_055612215.1 of Actinomycetospora sp. NCBI lineage: Bacteria > Bacillati > Actinomycetota > Actinomycetes > Pseudonocardiales > Pseudonocardiaceae > Actinomycetospora > Actinomycetospora sp. Next base: position 1,682 of record NZ_JBVPVA010000067.1, read on the forward strand.
CGCCGCGAGCTCCGGCGGGAGGTAGGCCATGCGCGCGGTCGCCTCGGTCTGGCCGTACATCACCACGAACCGCCAGCCCTGCTCGGCGCCGAGGGCCGCCCAGTGGCGCACCTGCGCCGGGTCGAGGCGTCCACCGGCCTGCGTGACGTAGCGGAGCGAGGGCAGGTCGGGGAGGCCACCGACGCGGTCGAGCAACGCGAAGGTGTGCGGCACCCCGTGCAGGCTCGTGGCCCGGTGCTCGCGGACCTGCTCCCAGAACCGGTGGTCGGTCACGGAACGATCGGTGAGGAGCACGGCCGCCCCGGCGAGCAGGTTCGAGTGCAGGACCGAGAGGCCGTAGCAGTAGTGCAGCGGCAACGTCGTGACCGCGCGGTCGGTGGACCTGATGTCGAGGAAGTCGGCGATGGCCGCGGCGTTGGCCTCGACCGCCTCCCGCGAGAGCCGCACCAGCCGGGGCGAGCCGGTCGAGCCCGACGTCGCCATGAGCAGCGCCAGGTCGGGGTGCAGATCGTGGCGGCCCTCCGCGCGCGCCTCGAGCACCGATCCGTCCACGCGCAGGACGACGTCGGGATCCCACCGGCGCCGGAGCGCCTCGACCGTGTCGTGGTCGCCGGCCGGGGCGAGCAGGACCACGTGCCCGGCGGCCAGGGCGCCCAGGTAGCCGATCAGCGCGGGGACGGTGGCCGAGGCCGGGACCAGCACGAGCCGGCGGGGTCCGGCCAGGGCGCCCGCCGCGTCGTCGACGCGATCGGCCAGCTCGGCGTAGCCGAGCGACCCGGCGTCGCCGATCAGCGCGGTCCGGGCGCCGTGGCGGCGCAGCCCCGCCACGAAGGCCGGGGCCGGCCGCGTCGGGGCGGCCGCCGTCATCGGGTCCGCGCGCCGTCCTCGCCGGCCTCGACGGCGTCGGGGTCCCGGGTGTCGTCGGTGTCGTCGACGGGGCGCGGTCGGTCGACCTTCGAGATCGCGAAGTACGCGACGATGCCGACGATGATCACGGTCAGGACGATGGCCGTGCGGTCCATGCCCAACGCCAGGCCGCCGCGTCCGGGAGGGCCACCGAACCAGTCCGCGAAGGACGCGCCGAACGGGCGGGTGAGGATGTAGGAGAGCCAGAAGCACGCGATGGCGTTCGCCCCGACGAAGCGGTAGGCGATCGCGGGCAGGACGAACAGGACCGCGAAGACGATGCCCGAGGGCAGGTAGCCCAGGTGGAGCGTGGACGCGGTCCAGTCCCCGGCGGCCGTGCCGAGCGCGAAGGTGAGCAGCACCGCGGCCCAGTAGAAGGCCTCCCGTCGGCGGGTGGTGATCGAGTGGATCGACAGCGTGCCCTCGACCCGGTACCAGAGGGCGAACGTCAGGCCCACGAGGACCAGCAGCACCGACGTGGAGACGGTGTAGGGCACCCCGAAGTCGTTGTGGACCAGGTCCGCGACCGTGGTGCCGAAGACGCTGACCATGACGATCGCGGACCAGTAGGCCCAGGGGTCGTACGAGCGCCGGACGAACTGGACGACCATCGCGACCACGAACAGCACGCCCGTGATCGTCACCGCGACGACCTGGTCGAAGGCGATGTCGAGGGCGTCCCAGGTCGTCTCCCCCATGCCGGTCGTGAGCAGCTTCGCCACCCAGAACATCAGCGTGATCTCGGGGACCTTGCTCAGCACGGAGGGGACACGCGTGCGGGAGGGCATCTGACCGTCCTCGGGGAT
>NZ_JBVPVA010000262.1:0-12212 GCF_055612215.1 Actinomycetospora sp.
TGGTGAAGGCCGCCGCCGCCCCGGCCGCGGGGTGGGCGAACGCGGCCACGGTGAACACCACGATCACGGCGATCTCCAGCGCGAGCATGCCGGCGGCCGCCCAGCTCGCCGGCGCGATGCGACCGACCGACAGCGCCGTCACCAGCAGCAGGAACCCGAAGGCGATCAGCCCGGTGACCGCGGTGGACAACGAGCCCGCCGGGGTCAGCGCGCCCACGTAGGTGGCCGCGGCCACCAGGATCGACGCGGTCGACACGAGCCCGAGCAGCATGAACAGCACCGCGGTGACCCCGCCCGCGACCGGGCCCAGCGCCCCCCGCACGAGCGCGTACACCCCGCCCGCGGACGGGAAGACCGACCCGACCTCGGCGTAGCAGAGCGCCATCGCCAGCGCGATCAGGGCGCCGACGACGAACGCCCACACCACGCCGGTCCCCGAGACCTCGAGGACCGAGCCGTAGACGAGGAAGACCGAGGTGGTCGGTGAGATCGCCGAGACGGCGATCGCGACGACGTTCCACGGCCGCAGCGCGGTGGCGTCGAGCCCGGCGACGGCGGGCTCGTCCGAGGTCTCGGAGCTGGTCATGATCGGCATGGTGCACCGGGGCACCGACACCGTGGGAGCCCCGTGCGGCGGTTACTGCCGTTCGGAGCAGCGGCACCTGTGGACGGGCCGGGTTGTCCACAGGCTCGGTCGCCCGACGTTGTGCCCGTCGGTGCGGCGCGGCCACCGTGGCGGCCATGCGCGAGATGATCACGGTCCGCGAGGCGGGCCACGAACTGCGGGTGCAGGTGCTCGACGGGCGGGCCTACGTCGCGATCGTCCCGGTCGACGGGCCCGACGACCCGGAGGCCTGGACGCGGACGGTGTCGCTGCCCGCCCGGCGGCTGCACGCCCTGGTGCGCGCCGCGTGGGCGGACGACCAGTACGGCTCGACCGGCCCGCTCGACCCGCCGCTGCGGCTCGCCGACGAGCCCCCGGACGGCCCCCCGGACCCGCTCGACGACCCGTTCGCCGAGGAGCGCGCGCGGTTCGGGTGGCGGGACGACCGGCCCGACGAGGACGGCGACGGCCTCGGGGACCTGGTGCCGTTCCCGGGGCGGACGGGGTGGGGTCCGCGGTCGTGGGAGCCGCCGCCGACCTGGCGGCCGGCCCGGGCGCCCCGGTCGGGTCTGCCGTGGTCGGAGCAGGACGACGCGGCGCTGCGTGCGGCCTGGCTGGCCGCGGACCGTGCCACCGACCGCGCGGAGCTGATGCGCGGGCTCGCGGCGCGGTTCGAGCGGACCACCGGCGGCGTGCTCTGCCGCCTCCACCGCGTGGGGTGCGACCCGACGAGTCCCGGCGCGGCCCGGGACCTCCCGGTGCTGGGGGCCCCGGCGGTGCCGTGAGCGAGGATGCGCCCCCATGAGCGCGCACGACACCCCGCCGGCCGTCGAGCTGCACGTCCACGTCGAGGGCACCCTCGAGCCCGAGCTGATCCTCGACCTGGCCGACCGCGGCGGCGTCGCCCTGCCCTACGCCGACCTGGACGACCTGCGCTCCCGCTACGCCTTCACCGACCTCGGCCACTTCCTCGAGCTCTACTACGCGAACATGGCCGTGCTGCGCACCGCCGAGGACTTCGCGGCGATGACGGCCGCGTACCTCGCGCGGGCGGCGGCCGGCGGGGTCCGGCACGTCGAGCTGTTCGTCGACCCGCAGGCCCACCTCGCCCGCGGTGTCGCCCTCGAGGCGGTGCTCGAGGGCGTCTCCGGGGCGCTGGCCGCGGCGCCCGCCGGCCTCACGACGGGCCTGATCCCGTGCTTCCTGCGCGACCGCCCGGCCGCGGAGGCCCTGGAGGTGCTCGACGCGCTCGTCCGGGCGGGCGTCCCGCTGCTCGGGATCGGGCTCGACTCGGCGGAGGTCGGTCACCCGCCCGCGGACTTCGCGGAGGTCTACGCCCGGGCGCGGGCGGAGGGTCTGCGCCTGGTCGCGCACGCCGGGGAGGAGGGCCCGGCCGCCTACGTCACCGACGCCCTCGACGTCCTCGGGGTCGAGCGCATCGACCACGGCATCCGCAGCCTCGACGACCCGGACCTGGTGCGCCGCCTCGCCCGCGAGGCCGTGCCGCTGACGGTGTGCCCGCTGTCGAACGTGCGGCTGCGCACCGTCGACACCCTCGCCGAGCACCCCCTCGCGCGGATGCTCGACGCCGGGCTCGCCGTGAGCGTCCACTCCGACGACCCGGCGTACTTCGGCGGCTACGTCGACGACAACCACCGCGCGGTCGCCGACGCCCTCCACCTCTCCCGGGCCCAGGTGCGCACCCTGGCCGGGAACGCCGTCGAGGCGGCCTTCGTCGACGACGCGCGTCGGGCGGAGCTGCGCGCCGCGGTGGCGGCCTGGGCCGATGGGGGCTGAGCCCCGACGCCCTCACGGTCAGTTCTGGCCGTGCGCCCAGATCAGGAACGCGGCCGCGTCGTCGAGGTCGGGGAAGCCGGCGCCGAGCGCGTCGACGAGCAGGTCGTTCGAACCGCACGCCAGGCGTCCCACCGTGTGCCGTCCCCGGTCGAGGGTGGGGAGCTCGAGGCCCAGGACGCTGCGGGTGAGCTCCCGCTTGCCCTCGCCCCCGGACCCGCCGTCGACGGTCAGTACGGGCAGAAACCGCTCGGGCCGGGCGACCGCCAGGATCCGCGTCAGCACGGGCTCGCGGACCCCGCCCATGGCGTGCTCCGAGCGACCCTCGGCGAGGGCGGTGAACCGGTCGGGCAGCGGGAGGTCGTCGTCGGTGTCGACGTCCTCGCCGTTCTCGCCCCGCAGGAGGTACTCGACGACCCCGCGGAAGCGGCGGGAGGCGTCGCGGTCACCGAGACGACGCCACTCGCGGGCGAACGAGGTCGTGTTGCCGGACAGGGCGAGGACGTCGGAGGTCACGAAGTCCCGCAGCTGGCCCGGCTCGGTGTGCGGCAGCCCGGCCCGGCTGAACATCAGCTCGTGCAGCCGGCGGAAGTCCGCCGCGTAGGGATCGGGCCGCGGGCGGACCCGGGGCCACGCCGCCTTGAGGGCGGCCAGGCGGCGCAGCGCCTCGTCCCCGACGTCGTCGAGGGTGGGGAAGCGTGCCACCGCGGGGGTCGCGGCCGGGGCGCCGACCGCCGCCGCGCGGGGCGGGGGCGTCGCCCGGGGGGCGGGGGGCCGGGGGGCGGGCGCCCGGGGGGCCGGCGACCGGGCGGCCTTCGGCGCCGGCTTCGGGGCCACCGCCCGGGGCGACACCGGCTTGGCGCCGAGGAGCCAGTGGTGGCCGCACGCCGTGCAGCGCATCTCGTTGCGCCCGTCGTCGGCCATCCCGACGTACTCCGCGGCCGCCTCCTCGCAGCTCGGACACGCCAGCGCCACGTCCTCTCCTCTCGTCGCGGCGGAGCGGCTCGTCTCAGGCCCGCAGCCGCAGGCCCTTCGGGCTGTTGCGGAAGCCGGCCTCGGCCAGCGCCTCCGCGAGCACCCCGTCGAGTGCGCCCGACCCGTCGGTCCGCTCCACCGAGAGACCACCCAACCAGCCTTCGCGGACCGCCGCCGAGAGGGCCCCCGCGGCCGCGGCGAGCGTCTCGTGGTCGTCGGTGAAGGACAGCAGCGACCGCCCGCCGCGCTCGACGTAGATCGACGGCTCGCCGTCGCTGAGCACGACGAGCGCGCCCGCCTTGCGGCCCGGCCGGTGACCGGTCGTGCCGTCCTGCGCGGCGCGGGTCGCCGGCCAGTCGAGCGCCGCCCCCCAGGGCTGGGCGGGGTCGGTCGCCGCGAGCACCACCGAGCCCTGCCCGCGGGCGGAGGCGTCGTCGTCGCGGGAGGTCGCCCGCAGCCGGTCGATCGCGCCCGGCACGGCGAACTGCGCGGCCCCGAGACCCTCGACGACGTAGCCGCGGCGGCAGCGCCCCGACTCCTCCATCGCGCGCAGCACCGGGTAGATGCCCGAGAACCCGCCGGTGACCCGCTCGGTGTCCAGCGCGCCCCGGGTGAGCACCCCGTGCCGCTCGAGGAACGACTCGGTCCGCGCCTGCGTACGCCGGGTGGGGTCCGCCTCGCGCGGCGGGACGAGCGACCAGCGGCCGGCCGCGGTCGGTGGCCCGGTGCGCGACGGCATCTGCGGCCGGCCCACCCGCGCGTAGCGCCCCCGCGACGGGGCCCGTTTGCGCTGGTGGGTCGCCTTGGACCGGCCGCCGCCGCCCGAGACGAGCGCCCGCACCGGCGCGAGGGTGTCGTTCGTGGCGTACCCGGCCCAGACCAGGTCCCAAAGGGCCTCGACGGTGGCCGGGTCGTCGGGGGGCTTCTCGTCGGCATCGCGCAGGATCGCCCCGGCGCGGTCGGCGAGCTGGCGGAAGAAGAGCGCGCCGCCGCCGTCGAGGGCCTCGAGCAGTGCCCGGTGCAACGGCGTGCCGGCCAGATCCGCCTCCGGATCGGGCAGCATCAGGTCGGCGACGTCCGCGGGGGCCAGGGCGAGCCAGCCGTCGCCGCCCGAGAGCGTCCCGCAGCCCGTCCACGTCACCTCCCCGGCGCTGGTCAGCTCGTCGAGGAGAGCCGGCTGGTAGCCCGGCAGCCGCACGGGCAGGACCAGCGACTCCCACGCGCTCGCGGGGATCGGGGCGCCGGCGAGCTGCTCGACCACCCCGAGGACGTCGTCGGGCCCCGGAGCGCGCCGACGGCGGCCGCCGATCCCGTGCCAGGACGGCAGGAAGCGTCCGAGGGCCGCGGGCTCCACCGGCTCGACCTCCGCGCGCAGCCGCGCGAGCGAGCCCCGCCGGATGCGCCGCAGCACCTCGGCGTCGCAGTAGTCGACGCCCGGGCCGGGTCCGCCGCCCGGGGCGGCGTCGTCGCCGGGCAGGGGCGGCGCGTCGGAGGGCCGGAGTTCCCCCTTGGCCAGTCGCCCGGCGCCCGTCATCCGCTCGAGCACCGCCGTCACCACCGCGATCCCCAGCCCGAAGCGGCGGGCCGGCGCCGCGGCCGGGAACGGCCCGCGGGTGCGGGCGTAGCGGGACAGCAGGTCGCCCAGCGGATCGGCGACCGGCTCGGTGAACGCCTCCGGCACCCCCACCGGCAGACCGGCGCCGAGCGCGTCGCGCAGCCGCCCGGCGTCCTCGATCGCGACCCACCGCTGCTCGCCGGCGATCTTCACGCGGAGCGCCCGGCGCGCGGACTCCAGCTCGACGAGCCACTCCTCCCGCACGCCGCGGGTGGCGGCCTCGGCCGTGGTGAGGTCGCCGACGAAGCGCAGCAGGTCGGCGGTGCCCTCGACGTCGCGCACGTGCCGCTCCGGGTCGGTGCGCTGCAGCCCGGCCTCGATCTCGGCGACCACCGCCGGGTCGAGGAGCTCCCGGATGGCCTCCGAGCCCAGCAGCTCCGCGAGCAGCGTCGAGTCCAGCGAGAGCGCCGCCGCACGCCGCTCGGCCAGCGGGGCGTCCATCTCGTAGAGGAACATCCCCACGTAGCCGAACATCAGCGTGCGGGCGAACGGCGACGCCGACGGCGTGGCGACGTCGACGACCTGCACGCTGCGCGACCGGATGTCGCGCATCAGCTCGACGAGCCCGGGCACGTCGTAGACGTCCTGCAGGCACTCCCGGTAGGTCTCCAGCACCACCGGGAACTGCTCGTACTTGGCCGCCACCGAGAGCAGCTGCGAGGCCTTCTGGCGCTGCTGCCACAACGGGGTCCGGCGGGTCGGGTCGCGGCGGGGGAGCAGCAGCGAGCGGGCTGCGCACTCCCTGAACCGGGCGGCGAACACGGCCGACCCGCTGACCTCCGCGGTGACCATCTGCTCCACCTCGTCCGGGTCGAGCAGGATGTCCTCGGCGCCCGGCAGGATCTCCTCGCCGGCGTCGTCGAGGGTGTCGGGCAGGCGGAGCACGATCCCGTCGTCGGCGGAGGCCGCCGAGACCTCGAGGCCGCGCTGCTCGCGGAATCGCGCGGCGATGGCGAGCGCCCACGGCGCGTTGACCTGCGCGCCGAACGGCGAGTGCACCACGATCCGCCAGTCGCCGAGCTCGTCGCGGAAGCGCTCCACGACGATCGTCCGGTCGCTGGGGACGTGGCGCGTGGCCTCCCGCTGCTCGCCCAGGTAGCCGACGAGGTTGTCCACCGCCCAGGCGTCGAGCCCGGCGGCCGCCGCGCGCTCCCGGGCCACGGCGTCGTCGGCGCCCGCGATCTCGCGGACGAACGCCCCGAGCGCGCGCCCGAGCTCGAGCGGGCGCCCCGGCGCGTCGCCCTTCCAGAACGGCATCCGGGCCGGCACCCCGGGCGCGGGCTCGGCGATCACCCGGTCGCGGGTGATGTCCAGGACGCGCCAGGCGGTGGAGCCGAGCAGGAACGTGTCGCCCGCGCGGGACTCGTAGACCATCTCCTCGTCGAGCTCCCCGACCCGGGACCCGCCCGTGCCGTTCTCCCCGGACCCGGGCGTCACCACGGTGTAGAGGCCGCGGTCGGGGATCGTGCCGCCGGAGGTGACCGCCAGGCGCTGTGCGCCGGGCCGCCCGGCGAGCTCGTCGGTGACGCGGTCCCACGTGATGCGCGGCCGCAGTTCGCCGAAGTCCTCGCTCGGGTAGCGGCCGGCGAGCATGTCGAGCACCGAGGTCATCGCCGAGTCGGGCAGCCCGCTGAAGGGCGCGGCCCGGCGCACGAGCGCGGTGACCTCGGACAGCGACCAGTTCTCCATCGCCGTCATGGCCACCACGTGCTGGGCGAGGACGTCGAGCGGGTTGCGCGGGTAGCGCATCGCCTCGATCTTCCCGGCCGCCATGCGCTCGGCGACCACGGCGCACGACACCAGGTCGCCGCGGTACTTCGGGAAGACCACGCCCTCGGACACCGCGCCGACCTGGTGGCCCGCGCGGCCGACCCGCTGCAGCCCGCTCGCGACCGACGGCGGCGCCTCGACCTGGACCACCAGGTCGACCGCGCCCATGTCGATGCCGAGCTCCAGGCTGGAGGTGGCCACCACGCACGGCAGCTGCCCGGACTTCAGGGCCTCCTCCACGAGCGTGCGCTGTGCCCGGCTCATCGACCCGTGGTGGGCGCGGGCGACGATCACCTCGGCCGGTTCGGCCACCCCGGACTGGCCGACCGCCTCGGCCGGGAACGGCCCGACCCGCCCGATCACCGGGGCGATCTCGTCCCGCTCGTCGTCCCGGGCCCGGGGACCGTCGTCGTCCCCGTCGTCATCCCCGTCGTCGTCCCGGTCGTCGAGGTCCCCGTCGTCGAGGTCCACCGGCTCCCGCTCGGCGGCCGCCACCGCCGCGCGCTCGGTGGCCAGCTCGTTGATCCGTGCGGTGAGCCGCTCGGCCAGGCGACGGGAGTTCGCGAAGACGATCGTCGAGCGGTGGCCCTCGACGAGGTCGAGCACCTTCTCCTGCACCGCCGGCCAGATGGAGGCCCGCTGCGCCGCCCCGGCCGCCGAGCCCTCGACCTCCTCCTCGGCGCCCGGGCCCGAGGCGTTGTCACCGGCGTCCAGCGCGCTCATGTCCTCGACCGGGACGACCACGCTGACCTGGACGACCTTCGCCGACTCGGGCTGCACCACCCGCACCGGGCGGCCGCCGGCGAGGAACGTCGAGACCTCCTCCACCGGGCGGACCGTCGCCGAGAGCCCGATGCGCTGCGCGGGGGCGTCGAGCAGCGCGTCGAGACGCTCGAGGGACAGGGCGAGGTGTGCGCCGCGCTTCGAGGCGAGGACCGCGTGGACCTCGTCGACGATCACGGTCTCGACCCCGCGCAGCGACTCCCGCGCCGCCGAGGTCAGCAGCAGGAAGAGGGATTCCGGGGTGGTCACGAGCACGTCGGGCGGGGTGCGGTTGAAGCTGCGCCGCTCGTCGGCCGGGGTGTCGCCGGTGCGGGAGCCCACCGTGATGTCCGGCTCGGGCAGCCCGAGCCGGTGCGTGGCCTGGCGCAGCCCGGCCAGCGGCGAGCGCAGGTTGCGCTGCACGTCGACCGTCAGCGCCTTCATGGGGGAGACGTAGAGGACGCGGCAGCGGCGCTGCGGCTCCTCGGGCACCGGGGCGGCCGCCAGCCGGTCCAGCGCCCAGAGGAAGGCGGCCAGCGTCTTGCCGGAGCCGGTGGGGGCCACGACGAGCGCGTGCTCGCCGTCGGCGACCGCGTCCCAGGCCCCGGCCTGCGCGGCCGTCGGCGCCCCGAACGCGCCGGAGAACCAGTCGCGCGTGGCGGGGGAGAAGCGCTCGAGCACGCCCTCGGGAACGGTCACCCCACCATGGTGCCCCGGGGGTCCGACAGCGACGCCGGACCGGACGCCTCAGCGGCGGCGCTGGGAGGCCCACCAGCGCAGCAGCACGACAAGGACGGCCACCAGCGCGAGCACCCCGGCGACGTCCCACAGCCACGCCGGGCCCGTGGAGTGCAGGTCGATCTGGCCGACGACGAGCAGCAGGGCGTCCACGACCCCACGGTAGGCGACCCGGCCCGGGCGCCGGTCGGGGCCGACGCCGTCCCTACGCTCGGACGGGTGCGTCTGACCCACTTCCGGCAGCTCATGGCCGACGAGTTCGGCGCGGTGCGCGCCGCGTCCATCAGCTCCGACCACGTGTTCTCCGCGCTCGACGGCCGCACGGTCGAGCAGGCGCTCGAGGCCGGTGTCGACCCGCGCGACGTGTGGCGGGCGGTCTGCGCCGAGTTCGAGGTCCCCGCCGAACGCCGGTGACCGCGACGGGGGACGATCGTCGGCGTGTCCCCCTGGGGCATCGAACACCTGTTCGTCTACGCTGAACGCCCGAGCCGGTCGTCCACAGCGGCACCGGCGGCCCGATCCGTCCACAGCCGAACACCGCCGGCACCACGGTGTCGGACCCCCGGCCTAGCGTCCGCTCACGAACCCGGACCCAGCGCCGGACCACACCCGTCCCGAGGGGGAAACCCGAATGCCTCAGGCACCGGACCGCGACAAGGCGCTGGAGCTCGCGCTCGCGCAGATCGACAAGCAGTTCGGCAAGGGCTCGATCATGCGGCTGGGCGACGACGGCCGCGCGCCGGTCAACGTCATCTCCACCGGCTCGATCGCGCTCGACGTCGCCCTCGGCGTGGGCGGCCTGCCCCGCGGCCGGGTCGTGGAGATCTACGGCCCGGAGTCCTCGGGGAAGACGACCCTGACGCTGCACGCGGTGGCCAACGCCCAGGCCGCGGGCGGGGTGGCGGCGTTCATCGACGCCGAGCACGCGCTCGACCCGGAGTACGCGAAGGCGCTCGGGGTCGACACCGACGCCCTGCTGGTCTCCCAGCCGGACACCGGCGAGCAGGCGCTCGAGATCATGGACATGCTGATCCGGTCGAACGCGCTGGACGTCATCGTCGTCGACTCGGTGGCCGCGCTGGTGCCGCGCGCCGAGATCGAGGGCGACATGGGCGACAGCCACGTCGGCCTGCAGGCCCGGCTCATGAGCCAGGCGCTGCGCAAGATCACCGGCGCGCTCCACGCCTCGGGCACCACGGCGATCTTCATCAACCAGCTGCGCGAGAAGGTCGGCGTCATGTTCGGCTCGCCGGAGACGACCACCGGCGGCAAGGCGCTGAAGTTCTACTCCTCGGTGCGCCTGGACATCCGCCGGATCGAGACGCTGAAGGACGGCACCGACGCGGTCGGCAACCGCACGCGCGTCAAGGTCGTCAAGAACAAGGTCGCACCGCCGTTCAAGCAGGCCGAGTTCGACATGCTCTACGGGATCGGCATCTCCAAGGAGGGCTCGCTGATCGACGTGGGCGTCGAGCAGGGCATCGTCCGCAAGTCCGGTGCCTGGTACACCTACGACGGCGACCAGCTCGGGCAGGGCAAGGAGAACGCCCGGAAGTTCCTCCGGGAGAACCCGGACGTCGCCGGCGAGATCGAGAAGCGGATCAAGGAGAAGCTCGGGGTCGGCCCGAAGCTCGACGCCGACGAGACCACCCCCGCCCCGGTCGACTTCTGAGGTGGGGCAGCTCGGAGGAGGGGGCTTCGGGCGGCGTCGTCGACGGCCCGCCGCCGAACCGCCCGACGCCGGCGGCCACACCGCGGACGGCCACCCTCGTGACCGCGAGGCCGACCCGCCGGCGGACCCGGAGTCCGCGGCCCGCACGGTCTGCCTGAACCTGTTGACGACGCGGGCCCGCACCCGCGCCGAGCTGGCGGGCGAGCTGGAGCGGCGGGGGTTCGACGACGAGGTCGCCGCCACCGTGCTCGACCGGCTGGTGGAGGTGCGGCTGCTCGACGACGCGGCGTTCGCCGAGCAGTGGGTCGACTCCCGTCACCGCCACCGGGGACTCGGCCGGCGGGCGCTGTCCCAGGAGCTGCGGCGCAAGGGCGTCGAGTCCGAGACCGCCGACGAGGCCGTCGCGGGCCTCGACGCCGACGCGGAGCGGGCGAAGGCCCGCGAACTGGTCCGGCGGCGGCTGCCGTCGCTCGACCGGCTCGAACCCCCGGTCGCGGCCCGGCGTCTCGTCGGGATGCTCGCCCGGAAGGGCTACGGCGCAGGGCTGGCCTACGAGGTCGTACGCACCGAGATGGCGCAGCGCGGGGCCGAGCTCGACGAGGCGGATCCCGACCTCGAGGACGTCGAACCGGCCGCCGAGCCGCGGGTCTGACCAGCGAGGACGTCGCCGACACCTTCCGGTGACCGGGATCACGGCGGCGTCGCCTGTGACCCGGACGACAGCCCACGACCGACCGTCGTAATGTGCCTCGCACCACGCGGCTCGGCGTCGCGGGTCACCAGCCGCGCGCGGTCACCACCACGACCGCTGCGGGTCGCGGCAGGACGTGCGGACGCCGACCGGCTCCGTCGACGAGGACAGGTGCATTGACCACCACAGAGCGCGACCACGGCGCCACCCCCCCGTTCGCCACGGCGCGCGCCGACATCCGGGAACGGACCCTGCGGCGCGACCGCTGGTGGCTCCCACCGCTGATCAACGCGCTGGGCCTCGCGACCTTCGTCGTCTACGCGACGATCCGGGCGTTCTGGGGCTCGGCCTACTTCGTGGCCCAGTACCACTACCTGTCGCCGTTCTACTCGCCGTGCCTCTCGGCGAGCTGCGTCCCGGGCTCGAGCCACTTCGGGGCGTTCCTGCCGGAGTTCCCGGCCTGGATCCCGCTGGCGATCATCTCGCTGCCGTTCCTGCTCGGCTTCCGGATCACCTGCTACTACTACCGGAAGTCGTACTATCGGGCGTTCTGGGCGTCGCCGCCGGCGTGCGCGGTGTCCGAGCCGCACAGCAAGTACTCGGGGGAGACCCGCTTCCCGCTCATCCTGCAGAACGCGCACCGGTACTTCTTCTACGTGGCGTTCCTCATCTCGGTGATCAACACCTACGACATGGTCGTGTCCTTCCAGAGCGACGCCCCCGACGGCTCCGCCCGGTTCGGGCTCGGCCTCGGCAACATCATCCTGTTGATCAACGTCATCGGGCTCTGGCTCTACACCGCCTCGTGCCACTCCTGCCGCCACATCACGGGCGGGCGGCTCAAGCACTTCTCGCGGCACCCGGTGCGCTACAAGGTCTGGACCGCGGTCTCGAAGCTGAACACGCGTCACATGCTCTTCGCGTGGATCACGATCGGGACGCTGATCCTCACCGACTTCTACATCATGCTCGTCGCGAGCGGGACCATTTCCGACCTGAGGATCGTGAACTGATGACCCAGGGAACCGAGGCGGCCGGCGCCGAGCCGGGCACGCCGGAGATCACCCACCACACCTACGACGTCCTGGTCATCGGGGCGGGCGGCGCGGGGCTGCGGGCCGCGATCGAGGCCCGGATGCGCGGCAAGCGGGTCGCGATCATTTCGAAGTCGTTGTTCGGCAAGGCGCACACCGTCATGGCCGAGGGCGGGATCGCCGCGTCGATGGGCAACGCGAACCCGAACGACAACTGGACCGTCCACTTCCGCGACACCATGCGTGGCGGGAAGTTCCTCAACAACTGGCGCATGGCCGAGCTGCACGCGAAGGAGGCGCCGGAGCGCGTCTGGGAGCTCGAGACCTACGGGGCGCTGTTCGACCGCACGCCCGAGGGCAAGATCAGCCAGCGCAACTTCGGGGGGCACCAGTTCCCCCGGCTCGCACACGTCGGCGACCGCACCGGGCTCGAGCTCATCCGCACGCTGCAGCAGAAGATCGTGTCGCTGCAGCAGGAGGACCACCGCCGCACCGGTGACTACGAGTCCGACCTCAAGGTCTTCCACGAGACCACGATCACCGAGCTGATCAAGGAC
>NZ_JBVPVA010000264.1:0-4146 GCF_055612215.1 Actinomycetospora sp.
CGTCGCCCGCGGGCGCCTCGGTGACCGTCCCGCCGCACACCTTCCTGGTGTTCCGCTCGTCCTGACCCGGCCGCCGCCGGCCCTTGATCGACTTCTGGGCGGCAGGGTGCTCGCTGAGCGATCACCCTGCCGCCGAACTCATGATCTCGACGCGAGGACCTGCCGCAGCGTGTCCAGGAAGGCCTGCGGGTTCTCGGTGAGCTCGTACCAGTGGGTGCGGACGACGACCCAGCCCTGTGCCGCGAGGGCGCTCTGCCGAGGACCGTCGATGAGGAAGGCCCGTAGATCGCGGTGGTAGGCCCAGCCGTCGATCTCCACGATCACCTTCTCGACCGGGAAGGCGAGGTCCACGACGGCCCGGCCGTAGCCCGGGACGTCGATCCGGAGGTTGGCGATCCAGCCGAGGATCGCGGCCATCCGCAGCACGGTGTGCGCGAGCCGCTCGGCCTCCGACACCGCACCCCCGGCGGCCAGGGCGAGCAGACGTGCGGTCGCCGGCGCTCCGTGACGTCCGGAGCGGCGGAGCTGGAGGTGGCGCAGGGTGTCGAGCGCGACGCGGCCCTGCTGCAGCGCCCGGTCCATCAGCCGCGCGCCCTCGTCGGCACCCAGACTCGCGGCGCCGTCGAGCACGGCGGCGGCCAGGGTGGTCACCCGGATCCCGTGCCGGACGGTGACCTCCCGGTCGGGCACGGTGCGCCGCACCAGGACCGCGTCGGGGCGTGAGCGCTGGTGGCACCCGTGTCCGACCGCGACCTCGATCCGCGTGGGCGTCTGGTCACGCAGGCCCCACCACCACGCCGCGGCCTCCCCCACCAGGACGGCGTGGTCACCGAGCGAGAGCAGTACCGCCCGCACCCGGGCACGCCGGGTGAGCTCGTGCGTCGTGTCCTGGTAGACGCGGTGGGCCAGACGCCGCCACCGACCCGTCGCGACCAGTCGGCGGACCGCCTGCCTGCTCAGCCCGTGGGCGAGGGCCTGGTCGAGGGAGATCACCCCGTCCTGACGGCGCAGGAGTGCCCGCAGCCGGGCGAGGCGACGGGCGTCCGTGTCGGCGTACATGCCACTTCGACGCCGCCGCGGCCGCCGCGGATCCACCCGTTCCGGCCGGTGATCGACTTCTCGGCAGCAAAGTGCTCGCTCAGCGATCACTCTGCCGCCAAGAAGTGGATCATGGACGGCGGAGGCGCCGACCAGTCGGGGCGGGCGGCCGATCAGCCCCGAGGCCCTACGCCGGGAGGACGACCTTCCCGAGCTCCACCGGCGAGGCCAGCAGCTCGTTGGCCGGCAGCACCCGCACCGTGTACCCGAGGACGCCCGCGTGCGGGAGCGCCACGGTCGCCTCGAAGACCTCGGCCTCCCCGGAGTGCTCGACCGGGACCATCGGCTCGACCACCGTGCCCGTGAGCTCGTCCGCGTCGTCCGCGCGCCCGACGACGGCCTGCACCAGCACGTCCGACGACGCGAGGCCGCCCAGCTCCACCGACGCGCGCACCGTCATCGGCGCGCCCAGCACCGGGGTGTCCGACGAGCCGGTCACGTCCACCTCCGCGACGCGCACCGACGGCCACGCGGCGTCGAGGCGCGCCCGGAACTCCGCGAGCTCCTTCGCCCCGGCGTAGGCCTGCGAGGACACCTGGCGGGCCGCCGCGGCCGCGGGGGCGTACCAGTCGAGGACGTAGTCCTGCACCATCCGCGACGCCTGGACCTTCGGCGAGAGCGTCGCGAGGGTGTGGCGGACCAGCGCGGTCCAGCGGTCCGGGACCCCGTCGGCGCCGCGGTCGTAGAACAGCGGCGCCACCTGGGTGGACATGAGGTCGTAGAGCGCCTCGGCCTCGATGTCGTCGCGGCGGTCGGGGTCGTCGACGCCGTCCGCGGTCGGGATGGCCCAGCCGTTGCGGCCGTCGTAGAGCTCGTCCCACCAGCCGTCGCGCACCGAGAGGTTCAGTCCGCCGTTGAGCGCCGACTTCATCCCCGAGGTCCCGCACGCCTCCAGCGGGCGCAGCGGGTTGTTGAGCCAGACGTCGCAGCCCCAGTAGAGGTAGCGGGCCATGGACATGTCGTAGTCGGGCAGGAAGACGATGCGGTGGCGCACCGCCGGGTCGTCGGCGAAGCGGACCATCTGCTGGATGAGGCCCTTGCCGGACTCGTCGGCGGGGTGGGACTTCCCGGCGATGACCAGCTGCACCGGCCGCTCCGGGTCGAGCAGCAGGGAGCGCAGCCGGTCCGGGTCGCGCAGCATCAGCGTCAGCCGCTTGTAGGTCGGCACCCGGCGCGCGAAGCCGATCGTGAGCACGGACGGGTCGAACACCCGCTCGGTCCAGCCCAGCTCCGGCTCCGAGGCGCCGCGCTCGAGCCAGGACGCGCGCACCCGGCGTCGCACCTCGGCCACCAGGCGGGCCCGCAGCGTGCCGCGCATCTCCCACAGCAGCGCGTCGGACACCCCGAAGAGCTCCGGGCCGGCACCGGCGGCCGCCGCGCCGGCCGTCAGACCCGCGATCTCGCGGGCGGTCCAGGTCGGGCCGTGGACGCCGTTGGTGACGGACCCGATCGGCACCTCCGGCGCGTCGAACCCGCCCCACAGCCCGGAGAACATGCCCCGCGAGACCTCGCCGTGCAGCCGCGAGACGCCGTTGGAGCGCTGGGCCAGCCGCAGGCCCATGTGTGCCATGTTGAACATGTCGGTGTCGGGCTCGCGGCCCAGCGCCAGCACCCGCTCGGTCGAGATGCCCGGCAGCAGGCCGGCGTCGAAGTAGTGCTGCACGAGCCCGATCGGGAAGCGGTCGATGCCCGCGGGCACCGGGGTGTGGGTGGTGAACACGGTGCCCGCGCGCACGGCCGCCAGCGCCTGCTCGACGTCGAGGCCGGCCGAGGTCACGAGCTCGCGCATCCGCTCGAGGCCCAGGAACCCGGCGTGGCCCTCGTTGGTGTGGAAGACCTCGGGCGCGGGGTGCCCGGTCACGCCGCAGTACGCGCGCACCGCCCGCACGCCGCCGACCCCGACCAGGATCTCCTGACGGATGCGGTGCTCGGCGTCGCCGCCGTAGAGCCGGTCGGTGATCTGGCGCAGGTCGGCGTCGTTGTCCTCGATGTCGGCGTCGAGCAGCAGCAGCGGCACCCGCCCGACCGAGGCGACCCACACCCGCGCGGCCAGCACCCGCCCCTGGGGCATCGCGACGTGGACCAGCAGCGGGGTCCCGTCGGCGTCGGAGAGGAGGTGAAGCGGCAGGCCCTGCGGGTCGAGCGCGGGGTAGTGCTCCTGCTGCCAGCCGTCGAGCGAGAGCGACTGCCGGAAGTAGCCGGAGCGGTAGAGCAGCCCGACGGCGATGAGCGGGACGCCGAGGTCGGACGCCGCCTTGAGGTGGTCGCCGGCGAGGATCCCGAGGCCGCCCGAGTAGTTCGGCAGCACCTCCGAGACGCCGAACTCCATCGAGAAGTAGCCGATCCCCGCCGGCAGCGCGCGGCCCGACTGCCCCTGGTACCAGCGGGGCTCGGTGAGGTAGCCGCGCAGGTCCTCGGCGCACTCGCCGACCCGCCGGACGAAGCCCTCGTCCCCGGCGAGCTCGGACAGGCGCGACGGCGGGACCTCGCCGAGCAGGCGGACCGGGTCGCCCCCCGAGTCGCGCCACGCCGTCTCGTCGACGGAGGCGAAGAGGTCCTGGGTGGGCCCGTGCCACGTCCAGCGGAGATTCGTCGCGAGGTCCTGCAGCGGCGCGAGGGGAGCCGGCAGCTGGGCACGGACGGAGAAACGGCGCAGTGCTCTCACGCCTCCGAAGCCTAGGCACACCCTTCCGACGCGCCGTCATCGCCCGTCGCGGCTGGATCGATTCCACCGTTACGCTGCGTGGCGTGAGCGTGCTGGGGAGATGGTGGGGGTCCGGACGACGCGCGGAGGACCCCGCGGACGGCGGTTCCGACGCAGGTCAGGAGGGTTCCGTCGAGCCCGCGACCGGCCCCGCGAGCGGCGGGTTCGACCTGCTGCCCGGGGACGACGCCGAGCGGCGCCGGACGGGCCCGTGGAGCGGTCGCTTCCGGGCCGTCCTGACCGGCCGCCGCGACGAGGGTCCCGACGCTGCCGGGCGCGCGGCTGCCGACGACGTCCGCGAGCCGACCCCCACCGACGAGCCCGGCGTCGGCCCGGCCGCCCCG
>NZ_JBVPVA010000286.1:0-5990 GCF_055612215.1 Actinomycetospora sp.
CCCGGCCGCCTTGGCCTGCTCCTTCTCGGCGAAGGACACGTCGAGCCAGTGCCGCTCGGCCATCGGTGATCACCTACGCGGTTCACACCCGCGGCGGCGCAGGATGGGGGTCTCGGCGCGGCCGGTCGGGTGGCCCCCTGCTCGACCGGCCGCGTCGGGCCCCGACAGGCATTCGGCGTTCCAGAAATTCGCAGGACCGGCTCACGTCGAATGAGAACCGGAAGTGGTGTGCGTCGGTGGATGAGGCATAATCGGTGCTGGTCGACGTCGGGAAGTCGGTGACCCACGGCGAAAGGGTGCAGGCGATGTCCGAAGCATTCGCTGGGTTCATGGATGGCCGCAGCTCACTCCGGTTGGGGCGTTCGGTGCACTGCTTCGGGTGCGGCGCGCCGCCCCGCGACCCTTCCCAGGCCGCCGATCTGGCCACGCCATGGCTGGTGCCCGCCGACGACGGGTCGGTCCGGATCGCCCGCTATTGCGCGACATGCGCGCCGGGCGGAACGGTCGGAGAAATCGAATGCGCCGGGTGCGGGGACGGTCCGCTGCTCGCCGGTGAGCTCGCCGAGGCTGACCTGCTGACCGGCGCGGTGATCGATGCCTGGCTCGCGGCGAGCGGCTGGCGCCCGGTGGGGCCCTGGTGCCCGGACTGCGACTCCGCGGTCCACGAGCCCCACCGGCGGACCTAGCAGCCGGGGTGAGCGGCTGCTGCTCGGCAGGTCAGTGGGCCTTGTGGTAAGCCTCGGTGACCTCGGCGGGGATGCGGCCGCGCTCGGAGACGGTCATGCCCTGGCGGCGCGCCCACTCCCGGATGGCCTGGTTCTGTTCGCGGTCGACTGAGGCCCGCCCGGTCTGTCGGGCGGCCGCGGGCGTGCTGCTCGGCGGCCGGGCGCCGCGGCCGGTGGAACGGCGGCGGCCTGAGAGGCGCCGGGCGTGGGCAATGTAGTCAGCCAGGGCATCACGCAGCTTCGAGGCATTCGCCTCGGACAGATCGATCTCGTAGGTCGTACCGTCGACGCCGAATTCGACGGTCTCGTCGGCCTCGCCCTCGTCGAGGTCATCGACCAGGGTCACCGTGGTTCGTTGAGCCATACCAGCGAGTGTAGGGCCACATGAATACCCGACGCCCGGAAACCACCCATCTAGAAACCCGGGGGCCACTTCGCTGGTCCTCGGGTTCCCGGATGGGTGAGGCGCTCTGGGCCGCGCAGGCCCATGTGCCTTGCGCGCTCCGGGACCTGGTCACCGATGCCGGCCTCGAAAAGTGCTACGAGCTGGCCTTCGGCGAGGCGATCATCGATGACGAGGACGAACTCGTAGGTCGAGGGCGCCGTTCCGTTCGGGGTGGTTCCTTCAAGGCGGCACGATCGGATCGTCGCTCCACGGCCGCCGTGTCGATGACGCAGTCGAATATGCACACGGCGCGGGCCGCGGCCTCGGGGTCCGGAATGTCGGTGCTGACTACCATGTCGTCTCCGCAGCGCGTCCAGGCCAGTCGCTCGACTCGGCCTCCGCCACCGGAAGTGACGACGAGCCCGGCCCGTACCGCCTCGCAGAGCGCAGCGCTGAGCCCGGGGTGATGGCGTGGCCGGATGAGTCGCACGTCCGCGGTCGACGACGCTCATCAACTCCCGCGGTGCGACCAGTGCGGCAGCGGTGCGCCTGGCAGTGGGGAGCGGAAGGTGGGTAGGGAGCTTCCGCCGAGCGACCCGACATAGACCGTCTGCAGGTCGGGGCCGCCGAAGGTCACGCTGGCCATGCGGGGCGCGAGGCCGTCGCCGGGTCGATGGGCAGACGTCGGGGCGCCCTCTGCTGCGCCGCGGTGCTCGGCGGCTTGGTCGCCATCCTCCCAGAGAGTCAGCCCCTCCCCTTCGGGGGTGATGGCGACGAGCGTGTCGCGGCTGATGAGGGTGGTCCACAGGTTGCCGTGAGCGTCGAAGGCGAAGCCGTCGGGGTCACCGCCGAGCCGATCGGGGCCGTACACCTCTCGCTCGGTGAGGGTGGCGCCGGGACCGACCCGGAAGCGGGTCAGGTGATCGGCGGCGGTCTCGGCGACGTAGAGGTGGGCGCCGTCGGGGCTGAAGCGCAGCTCATTGGTGCCCTGCAGATCCATGGCGACGACACGCGCCTGTCCGGGCTCCCCGGGCCTCCAGTCGTCGATCACGGCGATGTAGCCGTCGGTCTCGAGGTCGCGGGCCCGGAAGCGTTGCCACGCCTCGGCCGAGGCGGTCACCGAGAACCACAATCTCCCTTCGTGGTCGATCGCGGGGAAGTTCGCCTTCCCGATCGGCCGCCGCGAGCCGTCGGGCCAGGTCACGGTGTCGGCGAGCAGGGACCGGTGACCGCTTCGCGTCAGGTGCTCGACGAGATTCGTGCCGAAGTTCGCGATCACGAAATCCCCCTGCGCGTCGAAGCACAGGCCGTTGGGCATCGAGAAGCCCTGGTTGCCGTCAATGATCGGGTTCTCGTCGGGGGCGAAGGGCCCGCCTGCGTCGAGGGGGCGGATCAGTTGCTGAGCACCGTCGGGCGCGATGTGCATCACGCCGCCGAGGTCGGCGACAAACAAGTCGCCCGAGGGCTGGGCGAGAATGCACTCCGGTCGTCGCAGGGCTCTGCCGGTAAGGGTGATCCGCGCCTGGACCTTCAAACAGCACCGCTGACTCCGACGCGAGCCGGCCTGAGACAGGCGGGTCTGCTTCGCCCCGCCGTCCCGCGCCGGGACTCGTGCCGTCTTACCTGATTCCGACCCGGACCTCGTCGGGAGTACACCTCCGTCGATCACGGTCGGCCCGCCGTCGACGAGGGGAAGTGAATGCCCGCACCCACGGGTCTGTCCGAGCACGAGGCGCGTGAGCTCGCCCGCGCGGGAAAGGCCAACACCGCGGTCTCGGGGTCCACCCGGACCACGGGCCGCATCCTGCGCACCACGGTGTTCTCGTTCTACAACAACACCCTGTTCGTGATCGGCTTCGCGCTGCTGGTGCTGGGCCGCTACAGCGACGCGCTGGTCAGCCTGGGCCTGGCATCATCAACGCCGCGCTGGCGGCGTTCCAGGAGCTGCGCGCGAAGCGCCAGCTCGACCGGCTGCAGCTGCTGGCTCGTGAGCCGGTCACCGTCGTGCGCGACGACGCGGAGCGCAACGTGATGCCCGCCGAGGTCGTCGAGGGCGATGTCGTGGCCGTGCGCCAGGGCGGGCAGATCATCGTCGACGGACCGGTGATCACCCTGGCCGACGGGGCCGACCGGCTCGAGGTCGACGAGTCGTTGCTGACCGGTGAGTCCGACCCGATCCCCAAGGCCGAGGGCGACCTGCTGCTCTCAGGGAGCTTCTGCTCGAGCGGCGCCGGGCTGCAGCGGGCCACCGCGGTGGGCGCGCAGAGTCACGCCGGTCGTCTCAGCCTGGCCGCCCGGGCCGACACGACCGGGCTCACCCCGCTGCAGTGGCGCATCGAGCTCGTGGTCCGGCTGCTCATCACCCTGGTGGTGCTGATGAGCGGCGCGATCCTCGCCCAGTCGCTGCTCGAGGGCTCCACGGTGCTGCGCTTCGTGCAGACCTCGGCGGTGCTCTCCGGGCTGGTGCCCTACGGGCTGTTCTTCCTCGTCGCGGTCGCCTACAGCGTCGGGGCGGCGCGGATCGCCGGGCGCGGCGCGCTGGTTCAACAGGTCAACGCCGTCGAGGCCGTCAGCCGGGTCGACGTGGTGTGCACCGACAAGACCGGCACCCTGACCACCGGCCGTCTCGCCCTGGCCGAGCTGCTGCCCGTGGACGGCTCGCTCGGCGACGCGGACACCGGTCAGAAGCACCACGTCGGGCCCGACGATGTCCGTAGTGTCCTGGGCGCGTTCGCCCGCTCGGTGTCGGCACCGAACGCGACCACCGCCGCCCTGCTCGGTGACGAGTCACTGCCCGGGACCGCGGGAGCGGTTGCCGACGAGGTGGAGTTCCGCTCGGCGCTGCGCTGGAGCGGGGTCACCTACACCGACGGCGCGGGCCCGCCGACCGTCGTGCTCGGGGCCCCCTCGAGCCTTCGACCATCGCTGGTGGACGCGACCGAGGTCATCGACGAGCTCGGCAACCAGGCGCGTGCCCTGGCCGACGAGGGGCTGCGGGTGCTCCTGCTCGCCACCTCCACCGGCGGGCTCCGCGACGCCGAGGACCGCCCCGCGCTGCCCGCCCTGCACGCGGTCGTGCTCGTCGCCCTGGCCGACGAGCTGCGAGACGGCGTCCAGGACGTCCTCGCCGGCCTGGCGAAGGAGCACGTCGCGGTGAAGGTCATCTCCGGCGACGACCCCGACACCGTCGCCGCCCTCGCCCGCCGCGCCGGGCTGAGCGGGTCGGCGATCTCCGGGCCGGAATTGGCCCAGCTCGTCGGTGTCGGGGACGCGTTCGACGACGCCGTCGATGCCCACGCGGTGTTCGGCCGCGTCGCGCCGGAGCAGAAGGAACAGATCGTCAACGCGCTGCGCCGCCACGGTCACCAGGTCGCGATGGTCGGCGACGGCGTCAACGACGCCCGGGCCCTCAAACGAGCCCAGGTGGGCGTGGCGATGCGCTCGGGGAGCACGGTGACCCGCGACGTGGCCGATATCGTCCTGCTCGACGACTCGTTCACGACGCTGCCGCCCGCTCGCACCGAGGGCCGGCGCATCATCGCCGGGGTCGGCACCTCGATGTATCTGTTCCTGGCCCGGGTGGCCACTCAGATGCTGGTCATCCTCACCGTCACCCTGCTCGGGCTCGGCTTCCCATACACCCCGACACAGGTCGGGCTGACCCTGTTCACCGTCGGCCTGCCCACCCTCTTCCTCACCGTCTGGGCCCGGCCCGGGCCGCCCCGCGAGGACCTGCTGGTGTCGCTGGCGCGCTTCGTGCTGCCGCTCAGCATCCTCACCGCCGGGTTCGCCACCGCGATCTACGCCTTCCTTTACCAGCTTGTGCCCGGAGCTCTGACCGGCGCCGCGGTGCAGCCCGCGGTCGTCGCTGCCTTCGAGGGCTACACCGGGATGGGCGCCTCGGACCCCGGCTTCGTCGTCGCGTCGGCGACCATCGGCGCCCAGTCCGGCCTCTCGGTCTTCGTCTCGGCGACCGCGATCCTGCTCATCCTGCTGCTCGAACCACCGCACCGGGTCTTCACGGCCTGGACCGGGGTCAGCCCCGACCGGCGACCGCTGCTGCTGGCCCTGGCCTTGTTCGCCGCCTTCGCGGTCGTCCTGGCCGTGCCGGTCACCCGCACCTACTTCGGGCTCACCGCGCCCGACCCACCGGTGATCTACACCGTCGTCCCGGCCGTGGTGCTCTGGTTCGTCACCCTCAGCGTCGTGCTCCGGTTCGGGGTGCTCGAGCGGGTCCTCGGCCTTGGCGTCCTCGACCGGGACATTGCGCCCCGGCCCCTCACCCCGACCGCTCTGGAGGGTTCATGACGACCATCAACGGGCTGCCCGCCCACATCCTGCTGGTCCACGCCGTGGTGGTCCTGATTCCGCTCAGTGCGTTGCTGCTGGTGCTCGTCGCGATCTGGCCCGCGGCCCGAACCCGGCTGGTGTGGTCCACCGCCGTGCTCTCGGCGCTGGCCCTGATCTCGGTGCCGCTGACCACCGACGCGGGGGAGTGGCTCGAGCGCCGCGTCGCCCGCTCCGAGCTGGTGCGCACCCACACCGAGCTCGGGGACTCCATGCTGCCGTGGGCGATCGCGCTCGCCGTCGTCGCCCTGGTCGTCCTGGGTCGCCACCTCTATTCGGGCCGGGCAGTCGTGGGACGCCACGAGGGGCCGGGGACGGCGCTCGCCGAGAGCCGGCGGTCGACGGGCGACCCTCAGGTCGGGGGCCTCGTCGCCACCATCGGAGTCGCGGTGATCGCTCTCGTCGTCGCCGTGGGTTCCGTGGTCACCGTCTACCGCATCGGTGACTCGGGTGCTCGGGCCGCCTGGACCGGCCAGTTCAGCGAGCAGGCGCAAACCCCTCCGGGCGGCCCGCCCCCCGGCTCCTAGGACCCG
>NZ_JBVPVA010000439.1:0-7253 GCF_055612215.1 Actinomycetospora sp.
AAGTACGTGGTGGTATCGGCGATCACCCCCACCCCCCTCGGCGAGGGCAAGACCACCACCACTGTCGGGCTGGGCCAGGCCAAGCGGCACATCGGCAAGCGCGCCACGGTGGCGGTCCGGCAGCCGTCGATGGGGCCGACGTTCGGCATCAAGGGCGGCGCGGCCGGCGGCGGCTACAGCCAGGTGGTGCCGATGGAGATCCTCAACCTGCACCTCACCGGTGACTTCCACGCGGTCACCGAGGCACACAACATGCTCTCCGCCGTGCTGGACAACCACCTCTACCAGGGCAACGCGTCCGGGCTGGACCCGTACCGGGTGACGTGGCGGCGCGTGCTCGACGTCAACGACCGGGCGCTGCGCAACGTCGTGACCGGGCTCGGCGGGCGGATGGACGGCGTGCCGCGGGAGTCCGGGTTCGACATCACGTCGGCCTCCGAGGTGATGGCCGTCCTCGCGCTGTCGAACTCGCTGGAGGAGATGCGCGCGCGGCTGGGCCGCATCGTCGTGGGCTACACCCGCGACGGCGACGCCGTGACGGCCGAGGACATCCACGGCGCCGGGTCGATGGCCGCGCTGATGCGCGACGCGCTCAAGCCCAACCTCATGCAGACCCTCGAGAACACGCCGGTCCTCGTGCACGCCGGGCCGTTCGGCAACATCGCGACCGGCAACTCCTCGATCGTCGCCGACCGGATCGGCATCCACTGCGGGGACTTCCTCGTCACCGAGGCCGGCTTCGGCGCCGACATGGGCGCCGAGCGCTTCTTCAACATCAAGTGCCGGACGTCGGGCATGACGCCGGACGCCGCGGTCGTCGTCGCCACCGTGCGGGCGCTCAAGGTGCACTCCGGCAACCACCGCATCGTCGCGGGGAAGGACCTGCCCCCGGCGCTGCTCGAGGAGAACCCCGAGGAGGTGCACGCCGGGGCGGCGAACCTGCGCAAGCAGATCGAGAACATGCGCCTGCACGGCGTCTCGCCGGTGGTCTGCATCAACGCCTTCCCCACCGACCACGACAGCGAGCACGCCGCGATCCGGGAGATCGCCGAGGAGATGGGTGCGCGGGTCGCGGTGTCGACGCACTTCGCCGACGGCGGGCGCGGCGCGGCCGAGCTCGCCGAGGCCGTCGCGGAGGCCGCGAACGAGGAGAGCCACTTCCAGCTGCTCTACCCCGACGACGCGTCGCTGCGGGAGAAGATCGAGACGATCGCGACGAAGGTCTACGGGGCCGACGGCGTGGACTACGCCCCGGCCGCGAACACCTCGCTCGACCTCTACGAGCGCAACGGCTTCGGCCGCCTCCCGATCTGCGTCGCGAAGACCCACCTGTCGATCTCGTCGGACCCGAAGCTGCTCGGGGCGCCGACCGGCTGGCGGATGCCGGTCCGCGAGGTGCGCGCCTCGGTGGGCGCCGGCTTCGTCTACCCGATCTGCGGCGACATGCGCACCATGCCCGGACTCGGCAAGAACCCGGCGGCGCACTCGATCGACGTGGAGCCCGACGGGACGATCGTGGGGTTGTTCTAGGTGGCCTCCGGCCCTGTGAGCACTTTTCCGCCCTATGACACGGGAAAGTGCTCACATGCGTGAGCACCTGGGCGAGGTGCCGGTCGGGAAGCTCGCCGAGGCCCTGGCGGCACGGGGTCCGGGGCCGGCGGCCGGGTCGACGGCGGCGGTGACGACGGCGCTCGCGGCCGGGCTCGCCGGGAAGGTCGCCCGCGGGGCCGCCCGCACCGACCCGGCGGCACTCGACCTCGCCCACGAGCTCGACGGCCTACGCGCCACGGCACTGACCCTCGCCGACGACGACGTCGCCGCCTACTCCGGCTTCCTCGCGGCTCGGAAGGCCCCCGGCGGGGCGGCGGCCGCGACCGAGGCGATCGTCCAGGTGCCCATGGACGTCCTGGGCGCGGCGTGCCGGGTGACCGAGATCGCGGCCGCGCTCGCCGAGCACGGGCCGGACGTGCTCTCCGGCGACGCCGTGACCGCCGCCCTGCTCGCCGCCGCGGCCGCGGAGTCGGCATCGACGCTGGTCGGGGCCAACATCGCCGACGCCGGGGAGGTCGCGGAGGGCCTCGACGGCTGGGGCGACCCACGCGTCGAGGACGCCGAGGAACGCGCCGGCGAGGCCCGGCGGCTCGCGGAGCGGGCGGCGTTCTGACCCCGCCGGTCGTCGTCGAGCTCCTCCGCGGCGAGGTCGTCGAGTCGGTGCACGCGGTGTCGCTGGTCGTCCTCGCCGACGACGGGTCCGTGGCCACCACGGCGGGCGACGTCGCCAGGCCCGTCTACGGTCGCTCGGCGCTCAAGCCGGCCCAGGCGGTGGCGGTCCTCGCGACGCCGGGCGTGGTGCTGGGCGACGCCGAGGTCGCACTCGCCGCCGCCTCGCACTCCGGCGAGCCCGGCCACCTCGAGGCCGTCACCGCCCTGCTCGCCCGCCACGGCCTGACCCCGGCCGCGCTGCGTTGCGTCCCCGACCTCCCCCTCGGTCCCGACGCCGCCCACGCCTACCTCGCCGCCGGCGGAACCCCGTCGCCGCTGGCCATGAACTGTTCGGGCAAGCACGCCGCGATGCTCGTCGCCGCCCGCGGCGACCCCGGCTACCTCGACCCCGGCCACCCGCTGCAGCGCGCCTGCCTCGCCGCGCTCGAGCACCTCGCCGGGCCGGTCCTCGCGACGAGCACCGACGGCTGCGGCGCCCCGGCGTTCGCGACGACCCTCACCGACCTCGCCCGCCTGCCGTGGGCGCTCGCGCACGCCGAGCCGGGGTCGCCGCCGGCCCGGGTTGCCGCCACGATGCGCGCCCACCCCTGGCTCGTGGGCGGCACCGGGCGCCTGGAGACGGTGCTGATGACCGAGGTGCCCGGCACGCTCGCGAAGAGCGGCGCCGAGGGCGTGCTCGTCGCCGCCCTGCCCGACGGCACCGCGCTCGCCGCGAAGGTCGACGACGGCCACGCACGCGCCCTCGGCCCCGTCCTGCTCGACGTCCTCGCCGCGACCGGCGTGTCCGCGCCGGACGCCGTGGTCGCGGTGGCCGCACCTGCCGTCGTCGGGGGCGGTCGTCCGGTCGGGCGACTCCGTACCCGCCCGGGAGCCGCAGGACACGCCGACTCGGCCGAGTGACGTCACCAAACGTGTCGAGGGGTCGCGGCGGACGGGCGAACACCGTGTGGGAGCCTGACGCTCCCGCGCCACCGGTGACCTGTCCCGTGAGGAGCCCCATGCCCGTCTGCCTGGTCGTGGCCGCCGACGCCGACACCGGGGAGCGGGTGGCCCGCTCGGTCGGTGACGGTTCCCGGACGCGGGTCGTCGACCTCGCCGAGCTGCTCACGGCGCTCGCGGCCGACCCGCCCGACGTCGTCGTCGTGGCCGCGGACGTCGTGCCGGCGGGCCCGCCGGTCCCCGCGTGGGCCGTGGCCGTCGAGGCGGTGCGGGAGGCGGCACCGGACGCCGCCGTCCTCGTGGCCGGCCCGCCCGAGACCGGGCGCGACGCCGAGCACCGGCTCGCCGCGGCCGCCCTCGACCTCGGGGCGCGGGGCTTCCTGCGCTCGGGGGAGTCGACGGGTCCGCGCCCGTTCGGCGGCCCGGGGCGCCCGAGCACCACGGAGCTCTCGCGACGCGAGCTCGACGTCCTGCTCGGGATGACCGAAGGCCTGTCGAACTCCGAGATCGCGGCCTCGCTCCTGCTCGCCGAGGACACCGTCAAGACCCACGCCCGCCGGCTCTTCCGCAAGCTCGGCGCGGGGGACCGCGCGGACGCCGTCGCCCGCGGGTTCCGGCAGGGCATCCTGCGCTGATCGGGTTCCCGCGGGCCCGGGTGGTCCGGACGACGTTGACCGACCGCGCGGGGTGTGGTGCCCTCTCTGGTCGACGGATGTGGAGGAAGCCGGTGTGAGGCCGGCGCGGTCCCGCCACTGTCACCGGGGAGCGGACCCCACGCATGGCCACGGCCGGGAGACCGGCGGGAAGGCCGGGGCGAGCAGCGATCCGGGAGCCAGGAGACTCCGGCCGTCGCGAGTGCCACCTGCCGATCGGGCGAGGAACCCGAGGAAGGCCCCGCGATGTCGCACGCTCACGACCCGCTGCCCGACCCCCGACCGGCCGTCCCGACCGGGCCCCGCGCGCTGCGGCGCCGGCCCGGCTGTCCGCGTCCGGGACGCGCCGGTGCCCCGTCGCGGGAGGGCCTGCTCGCCGACCTGCGCTCCGCCCTCGCGGCCGCGTGGGTCGCCGACGACGGGCTTCCCCTGGAGCACCTGGGCGCGGGGCCCGTCCGCTCGCGCGACGACGTGGCCGCCCGCGTCGACGCGCTCGCCCACGAGCTCTGCGAGCGCATGGACGCCGAGGCCTGGGACCCCGGCGCCGCCCCCCGCGCGGTGACCTCCGTGCTCGCCGCCTCGGTGCCCGCCGCCGAGGCCCTGCTGCTGCACGCCGCCGGCCTCGAGGGCCGGGCGCGGGAGGTGCGGTGACGGCGGTCCGCGTGACCGGCGCCGACCTCGACGTCGACCTGGGTCACCACGGTGACGCCGAGGTCGGGCCGGGGCTGGTCGACCTCGCCGTGAACGTCCGGGCCGGCACCCCGCCGGCCTGGCTCGCGACGCGGCTCGCGGAGTCGATGCGCGGGCTCGCCGCGTACCCCGACGCCACCGCCGCCCGCGCCGACGCCGCGGCCGCCCACGGCCGCCCCCCGGCGCAGGTGTGGCCGGTGGCGGGGGCCGCCGAGGCGTTCGTGCTGCTCGCGCGGGCCCTGCGGCCGCGGCGCGCGGTCGTCGTGCACCCGCAGTTCACCGAACCCGAGGCGGCCCTGCGCGCCGCGGGGCACGCGGTCGAGCGGGTGGTCCTCGACGGGTCGTTCACCCTCGACCCGGCGCGCGTGCCCGAGGAGGCCGACCTCGTCGTCGTCGGGAACCCCACCAACCCGACGTCGGTGCTGCACCCGGCGACGACGCTCGCGGCGCTCGCCCGGCCGGGCCGGGTGCTCGTCGTCGACGAGGCCTTCGCCGACACCGTGCCGGGCGAGCCCGAGTCGCTCGCGGCGCGCGGCGACATGCCCGGGCTGGTCGTGCTGCGCAGCCTCACCAAGACCTGGGGGCTCGCCGGGCTGCGGGTGGGCTACGTGCTGGCCGCCCCGGAGCTGGTCGAGCGGCTCGCCGCGGCGGCGCCGCCCTGGTCGGTGTCGACGCCGGCGCTGGCCGCGCTCTCGGCGTGCACGACGGCGGGCGCGCGGGCGGAGGCCGACGCGGCGGCCCGGTCCCTGGCGCTCGACCGGGCCCACCTGCTCGACGGGCTCGCACGGGTACCGGGCGTCGAGGTGCGCGGGGAGCCGGCGTCGAGCTTCCTGCTGCTGCGCACGCCGGGCCGCTCCGACGTCCGCGGGCTGCTGCGCGAGCGCGGCTGGGCGGTGCGCCGCGGGGACACGTTCCCGGGTCTCGACGCCGAGCACCTCCGGGTGGCCGTCCGGGACCGGACGACCTCGGACGCGTTCGTTGCCGCCCTGGCGGAGGTCCTGTGAGCGCGCTCGAGCCGGGTGACGCGGCCGCCCTGCACCGGGTCCTGGCGGCCCGGCGCGATGTGCGGCACGGGTTCACGTCCGACCCGGTGGACGACGCCGTGCTCCGCCGCGTGCTCGCCGCCGCGCACACCGCCCCGAGCGTCGGGTTCTCCCAGCCGTGGGACTTCCTCGTGCTGCGCGACCCGGCGCTGCGCGCGGAGCTGGCCACGCTGGCGGCCGCCCAGCGGGACGCGTTCGCGGCCTCGCTCCCGGCCGTCCGGGCCCGGACGTTCGCCGGGCTCAAGGTCGAGGCGATCCGGGAGGCGCCGCTCGGCGTCGTCGTGACCTGCGACCCGACGCGCGGTGGACGCCACGTGCTGGGCCGGCAGACCCAGCCGCGAATGGCGGCGCACTCGGTGGCGGGCGCGGTGCAGAACCTGTGGCTCGCCGCGCGGGCCGAGGGTCTCGGCGTCGGGTGGGTCAGCTTCTTCCGTGAACGGGAGCTGGCCGCCCTGCTGGGCGAGCGGGTCGGGTTGCCGGCCCACGTCGAGATCGTCGCCTACCTCTGTCTCGGGCACGTGTCGGCGTTCGCCGAGGCCCCCGAGCTCGAATCCGCCGGCTGGGCCCGGCGCCGACCGCTGGAGTGGGCCGTGCACGAGGACGTCTGGGGACACCACGACGGCGGCGACGCCCTCGACGCGGCGGTGGCGGCGTGCGCGTTGATCGACGTCGCCGAGGGCGAGGCCGCCGCGCGTGAGCGGCTGACCCGGATGACGGTGCCGCCGGGTGCGCTCGGGCAGGTCGCCGAGGTCGGTGTGCGCCTGGCCGGGCTGGCGGGCGAGTGCCCGCCGCCGGTCCCCGAGCCCGCGGTCGTCGCGGTGTTCGCCGGCGACCACGGCGTGCACGCCCGCGGCGTGACCCCGTGGCCGCAGGAGGTCACCCACCAGATGGTGACCAACTTCCTCGCCGGCGGCGCCGCGGTGAACGCGTTCGCCCACCAGGTCGGGGCCGAGGTCGTCGTCGTGGACGTCGGGGTGGCGGCGACCCTGGACGAGGGGGCCGGCCTGCTGCCGCGCAAGGTCCGGCGGGGGACCGCGGACATGACGGCGGGCCCGGCGATGAGCCGCGAGGAGGCCCGGGCAGCGGTGCTGGCCGGGGTGGAGGTGGCCCGCGACCTGGTCGCCGCGGGCAACCGGCTGCTCGTCACCGGGGACATGGGGA
The DNA here is from genome assembly GCF_055612215.1 of Actinomycetospora sp. Lineage (NCBI taxonomy): Bacteria > Bacillati > Actinomycetota > Actinomycetes > Pseudonocardiales > Pseudonocardiaceae > Actinomycetospora > Actinomycetospora sp. Next base: position 6,710 of record NZ_JBVPVA010000439.1, read on the forward strand.
TCGCGAACACGACGGCGTCGGCGGCGCTGGTGTGCGCGTTCACCGGGGCGGCTCCGGAGGTCGTGACCGGCCGCGGGACGGGGATCGACGACGCGATGCTGGCCCACAAGACCGCGGTCGTCCGTGAGGCGCTGGCCCGCCACGGCCTGCTCGGCGGCGTCGAGGATCCGCTGGGCGCCCTCGCGGCCGTCGGGGGCCTCGAGATCGCCGGGATCGCCGGGCTGCTCCTCGGCGGGGCGGCGCTGCGCACCCCGGTCGTCGTCGACGGGGTCGTCGCCGGCGCCGCCGCCCTCGTCGCCGCCGCGCTGGCCCCGACTGCGTCACACGCGTGGCTGGCGGGTCACCGTTCGGTGGAGCCTGCCCATACCCTGGCGCTGACCCACCTGGGGCTCGAGCCGCTGCTCGACCTCGGGCTGCGGGTCGGCGAAGGGACCGGGGCCCTCCTGGCGGCTCCGTTGGTCGCCGCCGCGGCGCGGGCGCTCGGCGAGGTCGCGACCTTCGACGCCGCGGGGGTCGCGAGCAAGGCGTGAGCACGACCGGCGAC
>NZ_JBVPVA010000337.1:0-3078 GCF_055612215.1 Actinomycetospora sp.
GGTCCCCGGCGACGGTCGCGTGCACTTCGGCCTCGTGCTGAACCTCCAGGACCCGCCCTACTGCCAGAACGGCGCCTACCTGCACCAGGCCGGCAACGGGGACCCGCAGACGACGTGGCAGCGCGCGGACGTGCCGCCCCCTGACCCGAGCAACCCCGTGACCGGGGGCCAGCCCGTGACCAACCCCGGACACTTCCCGATGAACACGACCGTGTGGTGCAGCCAGACCGACGGCAACGGCGCAGGACCCAACCCCATCATCGACGCGCGTGGCTCACAGCGTGCACCGCTGCCCAACGGCGCTCCACGTCCGCAGGGCTCGCTCCTGAACCCCAATACGGCCTACGGGCCGCGGAGCCTGCCCGACCCGGCGCGCGCCAACTCCGGCGACACCAGCCAGCCCGTCCAGGGCGGGACCTCGCAGAGCCAGGCCTCCCCCGCTGCATCGACCGCGACGGCCCCGTCGCAGAATGCGAACCAGACCACTGCGTTCTCCGGCGTGTCGTCCTCCCCAGCGGACGTCCTGGCGGACTCGAAGCGCGGTGCCCCGCCGATCGTCATCCCTGGCCTGGGCTGACCGCTGACGCGGGGGCGACCCCGAGGAGCCGACCATCACCTCTCCCACCGACACCGCCACCGGGACGGACGCGACCCCGACGCGCCGGCGGAGCCTCCGGGCCCCGTCCCAGAAGACGAGGATCACCGTCCTCGCGGTCCTGACCGTGCTGGCCTTCGCGGCCGCCGTCGCGGCCGGCATCTACTGGTACCTCGGGACCCACGGCACGACGGCGAACCAGTCCGCCGACCGGGACGTCGCGGTCGACGCCGCCGAGCAGATCGTCGTCAACATCAACACGGTGCACCCGCAGACGATCGACTCCGACCTCGCGGCCGCGCAGTCCTCGCTGACCGACCCGATGCTCACCGAGTACGGCAAGGTCCGCCAGCAGTTCGCCGACAGCCTCAAGAAGGCCCAGGCGTCCGTGGTGGCCACTCCCGCCGGCGCGTCGCTGACGTCGTTCGACGACGACAAGGGGACCGCCTCGGCCCTCGTCGCCATCAACGTCACCGCCTCGAGCGCCAACCAGCAGCCCACCCAGAAGCAGCAGCTGTTCCAGGTCGACATGCAGCGCACCCCGGACGGCTGGAAGGCCGCGAAGGCTGCCCCGACCGCCGGCCAGAGCTGAGGAAGGGGACAGCGTCGTGCCACCCCGTACCCGCACCACCACCGCCAGCACCGCCCCGGCCGGTCGTCGCCCCAAGGTCGCGGGCCTCCGCGCCCCGGGTCGTCCCGGCGTCACCGCCGAGTCCACCCGCCCGTCCGAGCCGCTCGGCGGCGACGTCGAGGACATCGAGGACGCGGCGCCGGCCACGTCCACCGACACCGCTTCGGCGCCCGCCGACCGCGGTGCCGTCGACGACGGTGTGTCCGCCGAGGACGGCGCGTCGGACCACGCCGCCGCCGCTCCGCCGGTCTCCGCCGGCGCGCTCGCGAAGCCGAGCCGGGTCGAGTCGTCCGGGCCCGGGTCGTCCGAGGACGTCGCGGCCACCACCGAGCGCCCCGCGCCGTCGTCGAAGCAGCGGCGCACGCAGCGGGCCATGACCCCGGCGGGGTCAACCCGGACCGACGGCGGCTCCCGGTCGGGGACCGCGCTGCTGGAGCGCCCCGCGCCGCGGCGCGGTGCCCCGGCGACGCAGTCCTCCCCGCGCGGCGGCCGTCTCGCCGGTGTCGCGGCGCCCTTCCGGCGTCTCGGGGCCAACCCGCGGATGCTCCAGGCGGTGCTCGGCGCCGTCGTCGTCGTGTGCCTCGTGCTCGCCGGCCTCGCGTTCTGGCAGGGCCGCGATGCGTGGTCGACCGGTCCGGTGGCCAACCAGGCCGTCGTCGACGTGGGCGGCACGGCCGAGGTCGTCGGCCAGACGCGCCAGGGGATCGAGCAGATCCTCTCCTACGACTTCGCCAAGCTCGACGACTCGGTGAATGCCGCGAAGACGCAGTCCACCGGCGCCTTCACCTCGCAGTACCTCTCGGTGTTCGAGCAGACGATCCGCGGGCCGGCCACGCAGCAGAAGCTGCGCCAGACGGCCAGCGTGCTCAACATCGGCGTCAAGCAGCTCGACGCCGACCACGCGAGCCTCATGGCCTTCGTGCAGTTCACCGCGGAGCGCACCACCAACCAGCAGACGACCAACGCGCCCGGGCTGCTGAACGTCGAGGTCGTCCGCCAGGACGGCCGCTGGAAGATCAGCGCGATCAACCCCATGTGACGCCTGGCGCGCGTGTGGGGGGACCCACGGCACGACGCAGCCCGGGTCGAGTGTCCTGACGGATGCCTCGACCCGGGCTGTTCCGTCGGGGCCCCGGTGCTCTGACCTGCGACGCGAGGTGGCGGTCCCCCCGGACGGCGTGCGCGTCGCACTTGACGCGGACCCGGTCACCGGTCACTCTGTTCCCCAGCGCGAGTCCCCGCGTCCGACCCCCCGGTCGAGACGGAGCCCTCGAGGTTCCGGTCACCGGAGGCGTGTCACGAGGGGGGGCGTTCGACAGCTGCTGCGGTCGTGGCTAGACTGTCGGATCGCGCTGCCTTCACGTGTCTGCACCCCCACGTATGTGGGTACTACGGACGGCTGCGCGATCCGGCCGCCCGGGGCACTGCGCTGCGTCTCGAGCGGACGAAGCTACTGACAGCGTCAGACAGCGTTGTTCCGGAAGGACGCATCTTGGCAGTTACCCGCGCCACCAGGTCCTCGAACCACCACGCGTCGTTCCCCGGGGCTCCCCTCCGGGTCTCCTTCGCCAAGCTCGACCAGCCGCTGGAGGTCCCCGACCTCCTCGACCTGCAGACCAAGTCCTTCGAGTGGCTGGTCGGTAGCGAGGAGTGGTTCGAGCGCCGCGTGGAGGCAGGCGACGAGGCCCCGGTCGGCGGTCTCGAGGAGGTCCTGGCGGAGATCTCGCCCATCGAGGACTTCTCCGGCTCGATGTCCCTGTCCTTCTCCGACCCACGCTTCGACGAGGTCAAGGCCTCCGTCGAGGAATGCAAGGACAAGGACATGACCTACTCGGCCCCGCTCTTCGTGACG
>NZ_JBVPVA010000809.1:0-1672 GCF_055612215.1 Actinomycetospora sp.
GCCGACCCTAGCCGAGCCGACCCGCCGTCACGACGGGATTAGCACGTGCAGCCGCTCCAGCGTGATCGACTCGGCGTGCTCGGGCAGTCCCCCGACCGGCTCGACCCCGAGGTAGGTCACCGCGCCCTCGATGTCCTCCAGCCCGTCCACCCGGTCGGCCGACTCCGGCAGCACGACGACCCGCTCCGCCCGCGGGGCCAGCAGATCCACCAGATGCCCCACGGTGAGGACCCGACGGGTCACGGCGTCGCGCACCAGCGAGGACGTGGTGACCCGGTTCGTCTCCACGCGGTTCATCAGCGGCCATCCGGTGAGCAGCAGGTGCATCCACGTCGCCCGCCACGATCCGTCGACGCTCCGGCTGAACGCGATCGGCAGGGCGATCCGCCCCGACCCCCGCAGCTCCGAGCGGGCCCGCACGGTACGCGGATCGAACGGCGGCGCACGCCACTCGGACGGTTCGAGGGTCATGTAGCCGAACAGGGACTCCGCGACCTCGTCGAACCCCTCGCCGGAGTAGACGTTGACCTGCGGCACCACGTAGCGGGCCGTGGTCCGGGCGAGGTCCACGTCGATGAACTCCGTGGCGCCATTCGGGGCCTCGATGAGGTCACCGGAATGCACCGCGCCCATGTCCTGCAGGTTCGTCCAGGACACCTGCCCGACCGCGTGGAAGTCGTCGTCGAGGAAGAGCACCGAGAGATCGAAGTCCGTGCGGTGGGCGGCCTCGCGCCAGTCGATGAAGAAGCGCAGCAGGTCGGTGGCCGCGGCGGCCCGCGCCGTCGTGCCGCGAGGGAGCACCGCGTGCCCGTCGACCGTCGCCTTGCCGCTGGCCGGCAGGGCCACGGGCAGGACCGCGGGATGCACGACGAGCGTCCCGGGCGCGCGCAGCCGCCGCGCGATCTCGTCGTCGACGAGGTCGGCGAGCCGCGCGGCCGCGTCGGGCGGGAGCGGCTCGCGGGTCTCCGGCTCGAGGTGGGGCCGGCCGCGGCGGGTGACGAACAGGCGCTCCCGGTTCGGTCGGTCGGCGTTCTCGAGGTGCCCGCGCAGGGAGACGAGCACGCGACCGGACACGGACGGCAGCGCCCGGGCGATGCCGTCGACGACCTGCTCCTGCTGCTCGGGGCGAGCGGTGCGCACCAGACGGTCGGCCCAGCGGATCAGGACCCCGGGGGTGGCGGCGAGCGCCTCGGTCGCGGCGACCGCGTCACCGCGCCGCGCGGCCAGCTCCGCGCGGGCGGTGGCCGAGCGCACCACCTCCTCGCCCCGCGCCACGGCGAACACGCGCGCCGCGTGCGGCCAGCGCTTCCCGTGCTCGTGCGGGTGCAGCCGCTCCCCCAGCCGCTTCCAGAGTTCCCGACGCCGGGTCACGTCGGACAGCGCCGACGGCTGCTTCCCGACGAGGTCGTCGAGCGCCGCGAGCAGCGCGCGCCGTTCCCGGCGGGCGAACGACCGGATGCGGGAGGGCTCGGCGAGGGCGACGTCGCCGGCGGACGCCCGGACCGCGACCCGCAGGACGTCGGTGACCGTCCCGCACAGCACGAGCGGGCGGCCCGCGGCCATCCGCGCCGAGTCGATCGTCGCGCGGTTCTCGACCGCGGGGACCTCCGTCGGCGGCTCCTCCCCGACGAAGGCGGCCGCGAGATCGGCGAGCAGCGCGAGGTCACCGCGG
>NZ_JBVPVA010000846.1:0-10381 GCF_055612215.1 Actinomycetospora sp.
GGGCCCGGCGGCGGTCCTCGAGCACGTCGTGCGGTGCTGGTCCTCGCTGTTCACCGAGCGGGCCGTGACCTACCGCCTGCGCCACGGCATCCACCACCGCGCGGTCGGCATGGCCGTGGTCGTGCAGGAGATGGTGACCCCCGACGCGTCAGGGGTGCTGTTCACGGCCGACCCGGTGACGTCGAACCGGCGGCTCAGCCGCGTGGAGGCGGTCCTCGGCCTCGGTGAGGCGCTCGTCGCGGGCACGGTGGACGCGGACGGGTACACGGTCCGCGACGGCGAGATCGTCGACGCGACGGTCGCCGTCAAGCCCGCGGCCGTCCGGGCCGCCGGCGGTGGCGGGACGTCCACGCAGCCCGTCGAGCCCGAGGCGCAGCGGCGACCGGCCCTGAGCGACGCCCAGGTCGTGCGCCTCGCCGGGCTCGGCCGACGGATCGAGGCGCACTTCGGTCGTCCGCAGGACATCGAGTGGTGCCTGGTCGACGACGGGTTCCGGATCGTGCAGAGCCGGCCGATCACGACGCTGTTCCCGGTGCCACCCGTCGACGACGGCGCCGACCACGTCTACGTCTCGGTCGGCCATCAACAGATGATGACCGACGCGATGACGCCCCTGGGGCTGTCGGTCTGGCAGATGACCACGCCCCGGCCGATGGCCGAGGCCGGCGGCCGGCTGTTCGTCGACGTCACCCGGACCCTGGCCTCGACCGCCGGCCGCGACGGCCTCCTGGAGGCCATGGGCCGCCACGACCCCCTGGTCAGGGACGCGCTGCAGACCGTCATCGACCGCGGCGACCTCGTGCCCGCACCGTCGGACGACGGCCCCGCCGCCCCGCCGGCCGGTGCGCCGCCCCTCGACGCCGACCCCGACCTCGTCGAGGAGCTCATCGCCCACAGCGAGGCCTCGGTGGCCGCCGCGGCACGGGACATCCCCCGCCACCACGGCGTGGACCTGTTCGAGGCCGTCGTCGCGGACGTCCAGGAACTCCGGCGACTGCTGTTCGATCCCCGCAGCCACCAGGTCTTCACGACGGCGATGGACGCCGCGTTCTGGCTCGACGAGCACATGCGTGCCTGGCTGGGCGAGGAGCACGCGGCCGACACCCTCACGCTGTCGGTCCCGCACAACGTCACCTCCGAGATGGGGCTCGGCCTGCTCGACGTGGCGGACGTGATCCGTCCCCACCCGGAAGTGGTGGCCTTCCTGCGCGGCGTCGTGGACGACGACTTCCTCGACGAGCTGCCGCGGGTCGCCGGCGGCCGCGAGGCCACCGACGCCATCCGCTCCTATCTCGACCGCTACGGGATGCGCTGCGCGGGGGAGATCGACATCAGCCGGCCGCGGTGGAGCGAACGGCCGTCGATCCTCGTGCCCGCGATCCTCGCCGACGTCGACCACGCCCGGCCCGGCGCGGGGAGGCGGCGCGTCGAGGACGGCCGGCGCCTCGCGGCCGAGAAGGAGCAGGACCTGCTGGAGCGGGTGCGCGCCCTGCCCGACGGGGCGGCGTCGAGAGCGGCCGAGACGCACGCGATGATCGACCGGCTCCGGACCTTCATCGGGTTCCGGGAGTACCCGAAGTACGCGATGGTCTGCCGCTACTTCGTCTACAAGCAGGCGTTGATGCGCGAGGCCGACCGCCTCGTCCGCGAGGGCGTGCTGGGCGACCGCGAGGACGTGTTCTTCCTGCGTTTCGACGAGTTCCGCGACGTGGTCCGCACCGGCGAGGCCGACGGGGAGCTGATCCGCGCGCGCCGGGAGGCCTTCGCCGGGTACCGGACGGTGACCCCGCCCCGCGTGCTCACCTCCGACGGCGAGGCCCTGGTCGGCGCGTACCGACGGAACGGCCTGCCCGACGGCGCCCTGGTCGGGCTGGCGGTGTCGGGCGGCACCGTCGAGGGGCGCGCCCGGGTCGTCCGGGACATGTCGGAGGCCGAGCTCGACCCCGGTGACGTCCTCGTCACCCCCTTCACCGACCCGAGCTGGTCGCCGGTGTTCGTCACGATCGGCGCCCTGGTGACCGAGGTGGGCGGAGCCATGACCCACGGTGCGGTGGTCGCGCGGGAGTACGGCCTGCCGGCCGTCGTCGGGGTCGAGGGGGCCACCCGGCGGATCGCGGACGGGCAGCGGATCCGGGTGCACGGAAGCGCCGGGTACGTCGAGCTCCTCGCGTAGGACCGCCACCCGCGCGGGGCCCGGACTGGCCGGGGCCTGGTCGTTGCGGCTTGGATGGTCGGGGTGAGCGACTGGCCGAGCACCGGGACCCGGGTCGTCGTGTGGTCCGAGCGGCCCCCGTCGAGTGCGGCGCGCGACCCGCACGTGTCGACCGTGGACCACGTCGCGGGTCGCACCTTCACCGTCACCGGCCTCGACGCGACCTTCAACCGCTCCACGGGCCGGTCCAAGCCCGTCCGGCGCGGCGCCGGGGCGTTCGCCTCCGACACCTACGTGGCGGTCGACGCGGACTCGGAGCGGGCCCGCGACGTCCTCGTCGCGGCGGTACGACGGGACCGCGACGCCGAGGCCACCCGCGCGGTCCACGCCTGGCTAGCGGACCGGAGCCGGGAGAACCGCCAGGCCGCCGTCCGGGCGCTCACGGCGCTCGACGAGCCGTGAGCACGGGTCGTCCGCGATTCATCATCCGCGGGTGAGGCCCGCGCCGCGCCCGCTGCTCACACTCCTCGGCAGTCCCGCCGGCCGGTGGGACATCACCGGCACCTGCAGCCGGGGCGCCTGAGGAGAACGACATGACCGACACCGAACGGACCCCCGCCGTCGGGGCACAGGCGGCGTACATGGAGCAGCCCCGGTCCTACGGGTCCGACGTCGACGACTGGAGCGGCTGGATCTCCTTCGCCGGGATCATGATGATCATGCTCGGTGGCTTCCAGATCATCGAAGGGCTGGTCGCCATCCTCCGGCCCGCCTACTACCTGATCGGCGACGCGGGCCTCGTGGTCTCCGTCTCCTACACCGGCTGGGGTTGGTTCCACCTCCTGCTCGGCGTCCTCGTCCTGGCCGCCGGCTTCGGCGTCATGGCCGGGAAGACCTGGGCCCGCATCGTGGGCATCGTGCTCGCCGTCGTCAGCGCGCTGGCGAACCTGTTGTTCATCGCCGCCTACCCGCTGTGGGCGGTCGTCGTGATCGCCGTCGACGTGGCCGTGATCTTCGCGCTGAGCAGCAGCAGCGGCCGTCGCGCGCCGACGGCGTGACGGCACCCCGGTACCTCGTCCCCGGCGAGCAGATCGAGCAGGGAGCCTCCGTGACCCGTCCCGACCCCGCCCCCCGTGTGCACCGATCGAGGCTCCGGTGGGTCGCCCTGCTCGGGGGGCTCCTCGCTCTGGGTGCCACCGCCTGTTCGGCGCCGGCCGGCGGGGCTCCGCCGCCCCCGCCGGCCGCGGTGACCATCATCCCGCCGGGCACCTACCGCAACGCCATCACGCCGAACGGGCCCCAGACGTTGACCATCGCCTCCGGGACGAACTACACACAGACGAACACCACGTCCCAGCAGTCCATCCCGGGCACGATCGCCCAGGACTCCTCGCAGCGCGTCACCTTCACCAGCGCCGCGGGGGCCCCGTGCGCCGGCGAAGCCGGCCTCTACAAGGCCTCGGTCGACTCGGTCGGCCTGCACCTCGAGACGGTGGCCGATCCGTGCCCGAGCCGCGCGAACGACTTCGTGTCCGGGCCCTGGGTGCCGTCCTAGCCGACCGGGCGCGCCCGGGTCGGGGGCTCGCCGTCACCCCTCGCGGGTGAGGCGGTCCCCGGCCGCCGGTCGGGGTCGGTCCCTCGTCGGACCGGGGTCGGGTGGCCGCATCGGGAGCTGCGCGAACCCGGCCATCTCCCCGGGCCGGTGGGTGGCCACGAGCATCGTCCGGCCCCGCGCGAGCTCGACCAGGTCGGCGCAGAGCCGGCCCGCAGTCGCGGCGTCCAGGTGGGCGGTGGGTTCGTCGAGCACCACCACGGGACGATCGGCCAGGACGGCGCGGGCGATGCCGAGGCGCTGGTGCTCCCCTCCGGACACCCCCGACCGGATCCCGCCCAGGCGCGTCTCGAGCCCCTCGGGCAGGCGCTCGCGCCACGAGCGCAGCCCGGCGCGGGTGAGGGCCTCCTCCAGCTGCTCCCCGGTGGCGTCCGGGCGGGCCACGAGGAGGTTCTGACGCAGGGTGCCGTCGAACAGGTGCGCGCCGGGACCACACCACGCGATCCGGCTGCGGACGTCCTCGGAGCGCAGGTCCCGCGCGTCCACCCCGTCGACGAGCACCGTCCCGTCCCGGGCCTCGAGCGTGCGCAGGACGGCGGCGATCAGGGTGCTCTTGCCGGCCCCGGAGGGACCGCTGACGGCCAGGTGCGCTCCGGCCGCCAGGTCGAGGTCCAGGTCGTGCACCGCGTCGCGGCCGGTGCCGGGCCAGCGCACCGAGAGCCCGCGCGCCGCGATCGTCCGGCCGTCGGGCACCGGGCGCGGGGCGGCCGGCTCCGTCACGGTCGCGGTGGCGCTCTCCAGCTCCGCGAGCCGCCGCGCCGCGTGGCGTCCGGAGACCAGGCGCTCCGCGGCGTCCGGCAGGCCGGCGACCAGCTCGGTGAGGGCGAGCGGGGTCAGCACCAGCACCGCGAGGGCAGGTCCGGGCAGGGTGCCCGCGCGCAGGGCGGCGACGCCCACGACGGCGCACCCCACCATGCTGCCGCCGACCGCCAGCGTCGAGACCGCTCCGCCCAGCCCGGTGGCGGTGGCCGCCCGGCGGGTGAGCGCGGCGAGCCCACGGTCGAGGTCGGCGATCCGGGCCCGTCGTCGCTCGGCGGCGGTGAAGGCCACCAGGTCGGGACCGGCGACCAGGAACTCACCGGCGAGGGCGGCGACGGCGCCGCGGGCGGCGGCCGTCCGGCTCCCGGTGGCCCGCACCGCCCACAGCGTCACCGCGGGCGCGAGGAGCCCGGCGCCGACGAGGCCGACGGCCACCACGGCCCCGGCGGCCGGGAGGACCAGGCCGAGGGCGACGGCGGTGGCGGCCCCGACGACGGCCGCGCACGCGGCGGGGACGAGGGACCGCACGAGGACGTCCTGCTGGTCGTCGACGTCGGTGATCAGCCGGGTCAGCAGGTCGCCCCGGCGCAGGCGGCCGCTCGCGGCGGGACCGAGGCGGACCAGCGACTCCCAGATCCGGACCCGCAGGTCGGCCAGCACCCGCAGCGCGACGTCGTGGGAGAGGAGCCGCTCGAGGTAGCGGAAGCCGCCCTTGGCCAGGCCGAAGGCCCGCACCGCGACGATCGCCACCATCAGGGTGAGGACCGGAGGGTGCAGCGCCGCCGCGGAGATCAGCCAGGCGGCCGTCGCCGTGAGGGCCACCGCGCTGCCGACGGCCAGGCTCCCGGCGACGACGGCGCCGGCGAGCCGGGCCCGGTGGGGCCACGCCGTCGCGAGCAGCCACCGCAGCGGGCGCGCGGTCGGCCCGGTCGGGTCGATCGGCTCGGTCACCCGGAGCTCCGGGAGGTCCGGGGTCGGCCCGCCGCCGACCGGCTCGGGGTGAGCAGCCGGTCGAGGGGGTGGGGGAGGAGCCGCTGCCGGGACGGGAGGACCGGGCAGCGCGACGACCCGGTCACAGAGTCCGAGGACCGCGCTGCGGTGGCTGACGACCACCGCGGTGCGGCCCGCCAGCACCGCGGGGAGGGCCCGCAGGATCGCGGCCTCGGTCGCGGCGTCGACGCCCTCGGTGGGCTCGTCGAGCACGAGGAGGGGCCGGTCGACGAGCAGGGCGCGGGCGAGGGCGACGCGCCGCTGCTGACCGGTGGACAGGGCCCGCCCGAGCTCGCCGACCTCGACGTCGAGGGCCAGGTCGAGCTGCGCGGCCCGCGCTGCCGCGGCCACGGCGGCGTCCGTCGCCTCCGGGGCCCCGAGCCGGACGTTGTCCGCGACGGTGCCGCCCAGCAGGAGGGGCTGCTGGGGGACCCACGCCACCCGCTCCGACCAGGACGACCGCTCCACCCGGCGGAGGTCGACCTCGCCCACGAGCACGCGGCCCCGGTCGGGCGGGCGCCAGCCCAGCAGCACGTCGAGGAGCGTGGACTTGCCCGCCCCGCTGGGTCCGACGACGCCGAGGACCTCGCCCGGGGCCAGGTCGAGCGAGATCCCGTCGAGGACGGGCCCGGCTCGGCCGTCTACCCCCACACCCGCGAGGTGCAGCGTGGTGGCGGACGGGTCCGGGGCGGGCAGCCCGGTGCCGGGCGGCGGGCCGACGGGGGAGAGGTCCAGCACCCGGGCGACGTCGTCGGCGGCCGCGAGGCCCTCGGCGCTCTCGTGGTGGCGGGCGCTGATCCGGCGCAGCGGCAGGTAGACCTCCGGCGCCAGGACGATCACCAGGATCCCGGTGGCCAGGTCCAGGCGGCCCTCGACCAGGCGCAGGCCGACCGAGACCGCGACCACGGCGACGGACAGCGTGGCCAGCACCTCGAGGACGAGGGAGGACAGGAACGCGGTGCGCAGGGTCTGCAGGGTCAGCCGCCGGTACCGCTCGGAGAACCGGGCGATCACGGTGCGCTGCTGGTGGGCCCGCCCGAAGGCGATGAGCACGTCCAGCCCGGCCACGAGGTCGAGGAACCGGTGCCCGAGCGCGGCCAGCGTGCGCCAGCGGTGCGCCACCGCGCTCCGGGTGTGGAGGCCGATCAGGACCATGAAGACCGGGATCAGCGGCACGGTCACCGCGACGACGACGGCCGAGAGCCAGTCGGCCGCCAGGATGCGCACGGCGACGGCGAGCGGCACCACCACGGTGATGACCAGATCGGGCAGGTAGCGCCGGACGTAGCCGTCGAGGCCGTCGACACCCCGGCCCACGAGCGCGGCGAGCTCGCCCCCGGGCGGGAGGCCGGGGTGGCGCGGGCCCACGGCCAGGACGTGCCCGAGCAGCCGGGTGCGGACCGCGCGGGTGACCGCGGCGGACGCCCGGTGGGCGGACACCTCGCCCTGCCACGCGAGCAGCGCCCGCCCCGCCACCACCACGCCGAGCGCGACGAGGACGGCGCCGAGGTCGTGGAGGTCCTCGCCACCGAGGAACGCGCGGCTCACGAGGTCGGCCACCAGACCGGCCTGCGCGATGATCAGGCCGGCCGTGAGGACACCCGCGACCGCGGTCACCGCGATGTCGCGGCGAGCGGCCGCGACGTGGCGCAGGACGCGACCGTCGAGGGCCTTCACCGCGTGACGGCCGGGGCGTACTCGTCCCGGTCGCGGTCGATGCCCTCCGTGGCGAACGCGCGCTCCCGCCGGATGTCCCGGGCGAAGGTGGTCGCCCAGCTCAGGACGGCCCCGAGCCGGTTGCGGTACCCGGTGAGGAAGGCGATGTGCACGAACAGCCAGGCGAGCCAGCCCGCGACGCCGCTCAGGTGTACCGGGCCCGCCGAGACGACCGCCCGGCCGCGCGAGATGTAGGCCGCCGACCCGAGGTCGTGGTATCGGAACGGGCGGGTGGACCGGCCTCCCCGGCTCGTCCGGCCGATCCGCCGCCCCGTGTAGAAGCCCGCCTGCATGGCGACCTCCGCGACCCCGGGCAGCTCGCCGAGGCTCATGGCGTCGCCGATCACGGCGATCTCGGGGTGGCCCGGGACGGTCAGGTCGGGGCCGACCCGGACCCGTCCGGCCCGGTCGCGGGGCGCGCCCGTGGCCGCCGCGAGGGCCGCGACGACCGGCGGCGCCTCGACCCCCGCCGTCCAGAGGACCGTGCCCGCCGCATGGCGGGTCTCGACGCCGTCCCGGTCCCGCACCACGAGCCCGTCGGCGTCGACGCCGGTCACCACCGACCCCGTCGCGACCTCCACGCCGAGCTCCTCGAGCGCCTCGGCGGCCCGGCGGGACAGCGCGGGGCCGAACGACGCCAGCGGCACCCGCCCGCCGTCGAAGAGCAGGACCCGGGCCTCCTCGGGGGCGATGCTGCGGAACTCCCGGCGCAACGTGCGGGTGGCGAGCTCGCGGATCTGCCCCGCGAGCTCGACGCCGGTGGGTCCCGCGCCCACCAGGGCGAAGGTGAGCCACCGGCGCCGCTCGGCGGGATCCGCGGCGGTCTCGGCCATCTCGAAGGCGCCGAACACCCGCCGGCGGATCGTCAGGGCGTCGCCGATCGTCTTCATCCCCGGCGCCCACCGGGCGAACTCGTCGTGCCCGAAGTAGGACTGCCGGACCCCGACGGCCACGACGAGGTCGTCGTAGGGGAGCTCGAGGCGCGCGCCCCCGGGCCGGGCGGCGACGACCCGTCGGGCGGCGGCGTCGACGTCGACGACCTCGGCGAGCTCGCACCGGACGTTGCGCTGCCGCGCGAGGAGCCGCCGCAGCGGGATCGCGATCTGGCCCTCGGAGAGCATCCCGGTGGCGAGCTGGTAGAGCAGCGGCTGGAAGAGGTGGTGCTGGGCGCGGTCGATCAGCACGACCTCGACCGGCGCCCGGCGCAGCGCCCGCGTCGCGAAGAGCCCGGCGAAGCCACCGCCCACGATGACCACCCGGCGCGGCTCGGCGCGCGCCGTGTCCGCCGTGCTCACCGGCTCCTCGCCCGTCCCGCCCTCGCCGCCGTGGTGGTGTCGGCTCCCGACCATCGCGCGCTCCGCTCGCCGAGGGTGTCCCGGAGCCCGGTACGGCCGCCGGCCCCGCCCCTCGAGACTCACAGCGCGCGAGCGGGAGTCCCTCACCTGGACCGGATGACTCCGGCGCCCCCGGGACCGGACAGGCCCGGTGGGTGCCGTCGTCAGCGGTCGGAGCCCGTCGGTGCGTAGGCCATCAGCCCGTAGATGACCAGGAGGTCGACCGCGATCAGCACCAGCGCCCAGATCGGGTACGCCGGGATGAACGCCAGGTTCACGATCGCGCTGACCGCGGCGAGGAGGGTCCCGATCGCCCGGGCCCAGGGCCGCAGCGCGAGGACCCCGATCCCGGCGGCGAGCGCGAGGACCCCCAGGATCAAGTGGAGCCAACCCCACCCCGTGTACCCGAGCGCGACCAGGGCGTCGCCGCCGCCGGGGACGTAGACGGTGGGTCGCCACAGGGCGACGAGCCCCTCGATGACCTCGAAGAAGCCCGCGAGGATCAGGACCGCGCCGGCGAAGCTGAACAGCCCGATCCCGGTCATGTCCACGGGCGGCTGACGCGCGGACCCCGGAGCGGTCGGCTGCGCGGCGGCCGTGCGGACCTCCGACACGGCTCCCGGATCGCTCATCGCTCCTCCTCGGGTCCTCACTCCGTCGACGGATCCACCGACGGCGCGACCCCACGCTCGCACCCGTGCCGACCGGGGGCGACTCACCCTGGTCGGGTGAACGTGCCTCGTCCACGGTTCCTGCTTCCGGGCGTCGGCGTGGGTTCCTCCGCGTGCGCCGGCGTTCACCGGATCGGTCGCGGGGCATCCGGGCCATTCCTTCCCCGCCGGCTGGTAGTTGGGGACAGTGGTCGGTCCGGAACGCGACTCGTCGTCGAGGGCAGGAGCTTTCCCAGGATGCCGATCGACCCCAGCACACCAGACCGTCGGCGCCGCGCATGAGCGTGTCGAGTTCGAGGAGGCCGAGCCCCGCACCGTCCGAGCCGCCGGGGCTCCGCCCGACCCGGAGACCGGGCACGGTCGCGCGGTCGGCGCTGATCGACCGCTTGCGTGCCCCGGGTGCGCCCGGGGTCGTCTCGTTGGTCGCGCCCGCCGGCTACGGCAAGACGACGCTGTTGGCGCAGTGGGCCGAGAGCTGGGAACCACGGGTCGCCTGGGTCTCGGCCGACCACCGCGACGACGACCCGGCCGTCCTGCTGGACCACGTCATCGCGGCCCTGGAGCGGGCCGGGTCCACGTCCCTCGTGCCGCGCGGACCCACGCCCGGTCCGGCGATCACCGTGGTCCCCGCGCTCGTGTCCGCCGTCGCGTCGCTGGACCCGCCCGTCGCGCTGGTCCTTGACGACGCCGAGGCCATCACCAGCAGGGCGTCCCTCGACGTGGTCACCGCGCTCGCCCTGGGTTTCCCGGCCGGGTCCCGCTTCGCCATCGCCTCGCGGTCGACGACGTCGTTGCCGGCGGCTCGGTTGCGTGCGCAGGGCGGCCTCCTCGAGCTCGGCGCCCATGACCTCGCGATGTCCGAACGAGAGGCCGCGGCGGTCCTCCGGGGCGCCGGGGTCCAGGCCGAGGAGCGCGACGTCGCGGCCCTCGCCGAGCGGACCGAGGGCTGGGCGGTGGGCCTCTACCTCGCGGCACTCGCGATGCGGGCGGGCAGCCCGCGGACCGCGGCCGGGTTCTCGATCACCGGTGACGACCGGTTCGTCGGCGACTACCTCCGGTCGGAGCTCCTCGACCGGGCGTCCGACGCCGAGGTCGACTTCCTCTGCCGCACCTCGATCCTCGACCGCGTGTGCGGCGGACTCTGTGA
>NZ_JBVPVA010000919.1:0-13716 GCF_055612215.1 Actinomycetospora sp.
GAAGCTGGTGGCGGTGGCGACGCGGCTGCCCGCGGGCCTGGAGGCCGACGGCGACTGGCGCGACACGGTGCTCCCGCTCCCCGGCGGGGCCGAGGACTGGACCGGCGCTGCTGGTCCGCCCGGCCTGAGCCGCCCGCTCGGCCGCCGCCCGGCCATGATCACGAGCACACTGGGCCTGTTCCGACCCCTGCTCGCCTGCCAGGTGTGCCTCTCGAGGACGCGGCGCCGGCCTGATCGGTGAACCTGCGCGTCGCGCGCACACTCTCCGCGCAGACGCCTTCGGTCACGGCAGAACCGACGCGTGCCGCACACGCCTCGTGTGCGCCGCGCGCAGGTCCACCCGACACCGAACGCGGCCTCGGCCAGACTGTGTGCGCCGCACGCAGGTCCAGGTCCACACCACATCGAACGCGTCGCCCCTCGGACTGTGTGCGCCGCGCGCAGGTCCACCCGACGCCGAACGCGGCCTCGGTCGGACTGTGTGCGCCGCGCGCAGGACCACCGACCCTCAGCGTCGATCGGAGCGCGGCGCGAGCGGGACCACCCGGGCGCGGCGGGCCGGGGCGGCCGTGGCCGGGAGGACCTCGGTCTCCGCGTCCACCCCCACACCGTCACGCACCGGCGGCAGGAGCTCGGTCGGTGCCTCGACCTCGTCGGCGGGGGCGACGACCGGCAGTTCCCCCGTCACGGCCCGGATCGCCTCCTCGGACACGCGGCCCCGGTCGGCGAGCGGGATCCCCACGCGGCGTCGGTCCCGTCGGCGGTACACCAGCGCGGCGACGATCGCGACCATCGAGAGCAGCGGGACCGCCAGCGTCCACCACGTGGTGCCGCGGAACGAGGCGTTGAGCACCGCGTGCACCACCGACACCGGCCAGCACAGGTAGGACGTCCAGTGCACCCAGAACCACAGCCGCCGCGACAGCCGTGACCGCAGCACCGAGGTGACGACGATCGCGATCACGAGGTCGGTCGCGACGGTGCCGAAGGCCGCGGCGACCGGGTTGAACAGCGCGATCCCGGGGACGAACACGTCGACGACCCGCAGGTGGACGTAGTCGGTGACGATCACCGTGACCACGTGCAGCGCGATGAACACGACGCTGATCAACGACAGGTTGCGGTGCAACGCGACCAGCACGAACCGCGGGAGTCCCAGCTCGGCGTTCCGGACCACCGAGGTGTTGTGCAGGATCCCCAGGACGATGACGAGGCTCAGCAGGAGCAGCGCCATCGCCCCGAGGGCGCGGGAGACGAACCAGAGTCCGAGCACGTCAGCGGGAGTACTGGTACTCGATCGGGGTGACGCGCGGGACGTCGGGTGCGGTGGCCGACGCGGCGATCCCCGCCTCGAGCCCGACGGTCAGCGCCGCGGCGACCGCGGTGATCCAGGCGGTGGTCTCGACGATCAGCCGCTTGTTCGTCTCGTGCTGCGCCCGCTTCTGCCGGGCCCGCGTCGAGGGGGCCCGCGTCCCGTCCGCCACCACGCCACCTCCCCGTCGTCCCGGTCCGGACCAGGATGACGGATGAAGGTGGTGTGACGTGGCGAGGGGCCGCCTACCCGAGCAGCGTCCGGTCCGCCGGGGAGAGCCGGTCCGAGGCGGTCTTGCGCTGGTGCCAGTAGGGGTAGAGCAGCGGCGGCGCGGAGACCTCGTCGAGCCGCGCGACCTCGTCGGCGGTGAGCTCGAGCTCGGCAGCCGCGAGGTTGTCGGTCAACTGGTCGGCGTTGCGGGCCCCGACCACCAGCGACGTCACGCCGGGCTTGGCCAGCAGCCAGGCCAGGGACACCTGGGCCGCCGACACGCCGTGCGCCTCGCCGATCTCCACGGCGACCTCGACGATGTCGTAGAGCTTCTCCCGGTCGCGCACCGGCGGCTCGTCCCACTCGGTGAGGTGCCGCGAGGTCTCCGGGGCGTCCTGCCCGCGGCGGAACTTGCCGGAGAGCAGGCCCCCGGCCAGCGGCGACCACACGAGGATCCCGAGGCCCTGGTCGATCGTCGCCGGGACGAGCTCGTACTCGGCCTCGCGGGCCTGCAGCGTGTAGTGGATCTGCTGGGAGACGAAGCGCTGGGTCTCGGTCAGCGCGCTCACCCCGAGCGCCTTCATCAGGTGCCACGCCGAGTAGTTCGAGCAGCCGATGTAGCGGATCTTGCCCTTGCGCACGAGGGTGTCGAGCGCCTCGAGGGTCTCCTCGAGCGGGGTGACGCCGTCCCAGGCGTGCACCTGGTAGAGGTCGATGTGGTCGACGCCCAGCCGGCGCAGCGAGTCCTCGCAGCCGCGCACGATGTGCTCGCGCGACAGGCCCGCGTCGTTGGGGCCGTCGCCCATGGGCATCCGGACCTTGGTGGCCAGCAGCACGTCGTCGCGGCGGCCCTTCACGGCCTCGCCGACGATCTGCTCCGAGGTGCCCTGGGAGTACACGTCGGCGGTGTCGATCAGGTTGACCCCGCGCTCGAGGCAGACGTCGATGAGCCGACGCGCCTCGTCGACGTCGGTGTTCCCGACGTTCGCGAAGCCCCCCTCGCCGCCGAAGGTCATCGTCCCCATGGTCATCGTCGAGACCTTCAGTCCCGACCGGCCGAGCTGGCGGTACTCCATGGCGCCCGGATGCCCGCTGCGCGGGCGCCCTGAACGGCTCAGGACCGCCCGGCGACCGGGCTCGGCGTCGTGAACCCGCTCAGGGCGAGCACCCGCGCCGCGGGTCCGGACTCGGGCAGCACCAGGTCCGCCCCGCGCTCGACGGCGTCGAGCAGGAGGCCCACCCCCGCGCTCGCCAGGTGGCCGACGCCGGTCAGGTCGAGGGTCCAGGGCCCGCCGGGCGCGGCCCGCTGGAGCGCCCGCCGCGCGGCCTCGGTCCCCGCGAGGTCGAGGTCGCCCGACAGGTGCACGACGGCGCCGTCCGGGCCGGTGTCGGTGCGGACGTCGACCGGGCGCTCGCGGGACTCCGCGGACCGGCCCGTGCCCGCGGCGGCGGCCTCCGGACGACCGGGCGCGACCGTGAAGGTCACCGCGGTGCCGCCCGGGCCGCCGTCGACGACGACGTCGGTGGCCAGCGCCCGGATGAGCACCAGGCCCCGTCCACGGTGGCCGGGGTCGGCCGGGGCGTCGCGCCAGGCGCCGTGGTCGCGCACCCACACGTCGACCCCGCCGTCCGCGCGGGCCCGCAGCCGCACCGCGACCTCGGACCCCTCCGGCGGCATCGCCCCGTAGGCGTGCTCCACGGCGTTGGTGGCGGCCTCGCCGAGGGCGAGCTGCAGGTCGTCGAGGACGTCCGCGCCCAGTCCCGCCTCCTCCGCCCACGCCGCGACGGCCCGGCGCAGCGGGCCGAGCCGCTCCGGGTCGGCGGCCAGCCGGACCTCGAGCGGAGCCGGTCCGAGCCGCACGACGACGACCGCGACGTCGTCGATCGCGCCGGCGGGGGCGAGCCCGCCGAGCAGCGCCGACGCCATCCCCTCCGGAGCCCGGTCCTCGCACGCCGCAGCCACCTCGACGAGCCGGTCGAGGCCCTCGTCGAGGGACTCGCCGCGCCGCTCGACCAGGCCGTCGGTGTAGAGGACGAGCGACGTCCCGGTGGCGATCGTCGTGGTGCCCTCGGTGCGGGGCCGCGGACGGGTGTGCGCGAGCCCCAGCAGCTGGCCGTGCCCGGCCGGATCGGTGAGCAGGCGGGGCCGGCTGCCGTCGGCGGGCGCGAGCAGCACCGGCAGGTGGCCCGCCCGGGCCCAGCACACGTCGCCGGTGACGGTGTCCACCAGCACGCAGACCGCGGTCGACGCCCGCGCTCCGGGGACCCGCGCGACGAGCCCGTCGAGCAGGTCGAGCGCGGGGCCCGGCCCGTGCCCGGCGAGCAGGTAACCCGAGAGCGCCGTCCGCAGCTGGCCCATGACGGCGGCCGCGGCGGTGCCCTGCCCGACGACGTCGCCGACGACGACCGCGACGTGGGTGTCGTCCACCTCGACCACGTCGTACCAGTCGCCGCCCGCCGAGGTCCCGACGGCGCCGGGCTGGTAGCGCACCGCGATCGGCAGGCGGGGGACCTCCGGGAGCCCCTGGGGCAGCAGCGAGCGCTGCAGGGTCTGCGCGATCTCGTGCTCCGCGCGGTAGAGCCGGGCCCGGTCCAGCGCGACCCCGCAGGGCTCGGCCAGCGCCTGCAGGGTCGTGCGCTCGCCGTCGTCGAGCCGTCCGCGGCCGGCGAACCCGACCGCGAGCACGCCCACGACGCGGCCGGCGGCGATCAGTGGCAACGAGACCGCCTTCGTCATGCCCCGGTCCCGCAGCATCCTGACGAGCGTCGGGTCCTGGGCGTCGGGCGCCTCCCCGGGCTCGGGCTCGTGGACCCAGACGGCGCGCTCGTCGCGCACCGCGCGGGTGACGATGGTGTCGACGCCGACCGAGAGGACGTCGCCGGTTGACCGCGGGTCGCGCCCTCCGGGCCGCCGGGTGAGCACCGTGAGCCGGCGGGCGGGCTCGTCGTACTCGAACACCCCGCACTGCAGGTCGGGCCCCAGCAGCTGCTCGACGTGGGTCGCGGCGATCTGGGCCACCTCGAGCGGGGTGACCGCCGCGGAGAACGCCGCCGTCGCGCGGTGCACGAGGACGAGGCGCTCCGCGGCGATGCGCTCCTCGGTGCGCAGCAGGGCGTTCTCCAGGGCGGGCAGGACCCGGGCGACGACCTCGTCGGCGAGGGTGCGGTCGTCGGCCGACCAGGGTTCCGACGAGGGGTCGCGCTCGAGCTCGAGGACCGCGAGCGGCCGGCCCCGGACGACCAGGGGGCGCCGCATCCGGTGGGAGCCGTCCTCGGGGCGGTCGCCCGGGCGGGCGTCGACGGTGCCCACCCGGTCACCGAGCCGGGCGTCGTGCAGCACCCGCACGAGCGCCGCGAGCCGCTCCGGGACGGTCTCGGCGCCCTCCATCGCCTCGCCGATCCCGGCGAGCATCGTCGCCCGGTCGGCGTCGCGGAGGCGGTCGTGCACGTCGACGCAGCTGCCGATCCAGCCGGTCGCGGGCTCGGCGCCCTCGGCGGCGGTCCCGGCGACGGCGGGCACCGGGACGGCCTGCTCGACGACGCGGTGGTAGGTGCCGTCGGCGTGGCGCAGCCGGTAGTCGACCTCCCAGCCGCGGACCGCCGCGCGCCCGTGCTCGGCGGTCTCGCGGTAGGCCGCGCGGTCGTCGGGGTGCACGCCGTCGAACCACCCGTGGCCCAGCTCGGCGCTCGGGTCGAGCCCGGTGAACCGCGACCACCCCGCGTTGAGGAAGAGCCGGGCGCCGTCGGGGCCGGCCACCCAGATCATCACCGGCGCCAGGTCGGCGACCGCGCTGAACCGGGCCTCCGCCTCCCGCCGGGCGCGCCCGAGCTGCAGGTGGGCCGCGACGCGGGCCTGCAGCTCGGCGGCCGAGAACGGCTTCGCCAGGTAGTCGTCGGCCTGGGCGGCGAGGCCCTCGACGGCGTCCTCCTCCCCCGCACGCGCGGAGAGCAGCAGGACCGGGATGCGCGCGGTGCGGGGGTCGGCCCGCAGCGCGGCGAGGAGCTCGAGGCCGCTGCGCCGCGGCATCATGACGTCGGCGACGACCATGTCCGGCGGGTCGGACAGGGCGGAGACCAGCGCCTCCTCGCCGTCGGCCACCGCGGTCACGGTGCACCGCGGCGCGAGCAGCCGGCCGACGTAGGCGCGCATGTCGGCGTTGTCGTCGGCGACGAGCACCCGGCCGACCGCCTCGCCGTCGAGCGGTCCGTCGAAGGTGCCGGCCGACGGCGGGCCCTCGGTCTCCCCGGGGATCCAGCGCGACGCCTCGTCCATGAGCGCCCGGGCCCGGCCCCCGACCTCGACGTGCGCCGCGGCCACCTCGGTGCCGCGCGGCGCGGCGGGGATGGTGACGGTGAACGTGGTCCCGACGTCGGGCTCGCTGGTCACGGCGACCTCGCCGCCGTGGTGGGTCGCGATCTCGTGGACCAGGGCCAGCCCGATGCCGCTGCCCTCGGCCGAGCGGGCCCAGGCGCCCTCGACGCGGTGGAACCGGTCGAAGAGCCGGGGCTGCTCGTCCGCCGGGATGCCGATGCCGGTGTCGGAGACCGTGAGCACGGCCCGCGTCCCGTTCCGGCGCAGGCCGACCTCGACGTGGCCGCTGCGGGTGTACTTCAGCGCGTTGGTCGCGAGGTTGAGCACGACGCGTTCCCAGCCGTCGCGGTCCACCGCCGCCGGCACGCCCTCGGCCGGGACGTCGACGGTGTACTCCAGGCCCGCGCGTTCCATCGACGTGGCCACCATGCCGGCGACCTCGGCCGTGACCTGCGCGAGGTCGATCACCTCGCGGTGCCGGTCCACCTCGCCCGCCTGCAGCCGGGAGACCTCCAGCAGGTCGTCGACGACCCGGCGGAGCCGGCGGGTGTTGCGGGCGACGACCTCGAGCTCGGCGCGCCACCGGACCGGGTCGACGACGTCCTCGGCGAGCAGGTCGTCGACCGGCCCGGCCACGAGCGTCAGCGGGGTGCGCAGTTCGTGGCTGGCGTCGGCGAAGAAGCGCCGCCGCGCCCGGTCGAGGTCGGCGAGGGCCTCCGCGCGGTGCCGGTCGGCCTCGGCCGCCCGCGCGTCGAGCACCCCCGAGGTGACCTGGCCGGCGACGAGCTCGACGAAGTCGCGGTAGCGCTCGTCGTAGGCCAGGTGGGGCGACAGCCCGACGACCAGCACCCCGATCGACCCGCCCTCCTCGTCGGAGGTGGTGGCCGGGGTGAGCGGGAGGACGGCGACGCGGTCGCAGTCGGCCGGCGCGGCGGGCACCGCGTCCGGGGCGAGGGGCAGGACCCGACCGGGGTCGGGGATCCCGGCCGCGGGCCAGCCGTCCGCGGGGATCCCGAGCTCCACCGTCGACGGCGCGGCCGGCCCGTCGGGATCCACCCCGACCGCGGCGGCGAGGCGCGCGGTCCGCGGTCCGGCGGCCTCGTCACGCAGGTAGACCAGGCCGAACGGGAGGTCGCGGCGGCTGCTGCCGAGCACGTCGCGGGCCGCAGCGGTCACCTCGTCGACCGAGCGGGCCGAGGTCATGGCGCTCGCGAGGTCGCGCAGGAAGGCCATGCGCCGCTCGGCGAGCACCCGCTCCGTCGTCTCCGCCACCACGCACAGCAGCCCCTGGACCCGGCCGTCCTCGCCGGCGAGCGGGCTGTAGGAGAACGTGTGGTAGGTCTCCTCGGGCCAGCCGTTGCGCTCGAGGAAGAGAAGCAGGTCCTCGTCCCAGGTCGCCTCGCCGTCCTCGAGCACCGACCGGATCTGCGGGGTGAGGGTCTCGCGGATCTCGGCCCAGACCTCGTCGAAGGGCCGGCCCAGCGCCCACGGGTGCTTCGCGCGCAGCGTCGCGTGCCGGTAGGCGTCGTTGTAGAACATCGTCAGCTCGGGGCCCCACGCCATCCACATGGCGAACCGCGAGGTGAGCAGGATGCGCACCACCTCGCGCAGGGCCGCGGGCCACCGGGCGGGCGGGCCGAGCGGGGTCGCGGCCCAGTCGACGGCCGCCATGTCACGGGCGACACCGGCCGGGCCCGCGAACAGCGGGTCCGTGCTCCCCGGGGGCGACGCGTCACCCGTCTGCGACATCGGTTTCCGTTCGGCTCGTTCCTGCGCGGACGCGCGGAGAACGGTACCCGGCGGTCCTCCGGGGCCGCGCGGTCGCAACCGCGGGCCACCCCCGGGATGATCCGACCCCATGACGACGGCGGCGCCGGGTGGCGTGGGCAGGGACGGGCGCTTCGCGGTGTGGGCGCCCGAGGCGACGAGCGTGGCGGTGGTCGTCGACGGGACGGCGCACCCGATGGCCCGCGACGAGTCGCCGGTCCCGGCCGACCGCGGCTGGTGGTACGCCCACGTCGAGGGCACCGGGCACGGCTCCGCCTACGCGTACTCCCTCGACGGCGCCGACCCGTTGCCCGACCCGCGCTCCCGCTGGCAGCCCGACGGGGTCCACGCCGCGTCGCGGGTGTGGGACCCGGCGTCGTCGCCGCTCACCGGGCAGGTCTGGACCGGCCGGGCGCTGCCGGGAGCGGTGGTCTACGAGATGCACGTCGGCACGTTCACGCCCGGGGGCACGTTCGACTCCGCCGTCGAGCGCCTGGACCACCTCGTCGAGCTGGGCATCACCCACGTCGAGGTGCTGCCGGTCAACGCCTTCGACGGCTCGCGGGGCTGGGGCTACGACGGGGTGCTGTGGTTCGCGGTCACCGAGAACTACGGCGGCCCCGACGGCTTCCGCCGGTTCGTCGCGGGCTGCCACGAGCGCGGGCTCGCCGTCGTGCTCGACGCCGTCTACAACCACCTCGGGCCGTCCGGGGCCTACCTGGACCGCTTCGGGCCGTACTTCCTCGGCGAGAACGTCTGGGGGCCCTCGCTCAACCTCGACGGACCGGGCTCGGACACGGTCCGCGCGTACATCCTCGAGAACGTCGCCATGTGGTTCACCGACTTCGGGGTGGACGCGCTGCGCCTCGACGCCGTGCACGCGCTGCGCGACTCCCGCGCGACCCACCTGCTCGAGGAGATGGCGACGACCGCGGACCGCCTCGCCTCGACGCTGGGCCGCCCGTGCGTGCTCATCGCCGAGTCCGACCTCAACGACCCGCGCCTCGTCGGGCGCCGCGAGGCCGGCGGCTACGGCCTGGACGCCCAGTGGTGCGACGACATCCACCACGCGCTGCACTCGACGCTCACCGGCGAGACCCAGGGCTACTACGTCGACTTCGGCGAGCTGGAGACCCTCGCGCGCGTGCTGCGCGAGGCCTACGTCCACTCCGGGGGGTGGTCGACGTTCCGCGGCCGCGGCCACGGCCGCCCCGTCGACCTGGCGCGCACCCCGGGGTACCGCTTCCTCGCGTACCTGCAGGACCACGACCAGGTCGGCAACCGCGCCGCCGGCGACCGGCTCTCGGCGTCGCTGTCGCCGGGCCTGCTCGCGTGCGGGGCGGCGCTGGTGTTCTGCTCGCCGTTCACACCGATGGTGTTCATGGGCGAGGAGTGGGGCGCCTCGACGCCCTGGGCGTTCTTCGTCGGGTTCGACGACCCGGCGCTCGCGGAGGCGGTGCGCACCGGCCGCCGCGAGGAGTTCGCCGAGCACGGCTGGGGCGCCGCCGACGTGCCCGACCCCACCGACGTGGCGACCTTCGAGCGCTCGAAGCTCGACTGGTCCGAGCCCGCCGAGGGCCCCCACGCCTGGCTGCTCGAGGTGTACCGCTCGCTCATCGCGCTGCGGCGCACCGAGCCCGAGCTCGCCGACCCGCGCCTGGACCGGGTGCACTGCGACGCGGACGCCGGAGCCCGGACGCTCGTGCTGCACCGGGGTAGCCTCCGCCTCGTGGTGAACCTGGCGGCCGAGGAGCGCACCGTCGCCGTCGACGGGGCCCACGAGTGCCTCGCCGCGCCCGTCGGGGCCGGGGTGTCCGAGGGCGCGGTGACGCTGGCCCCCGAGTCGTTCGCGCTGGTCCGGGTCGGGTGACCGGCCCGCCCGCCCCGGCGCGAGGGGAGCCCTCGTGTCGGTAGAGCGGCGCGATCCTCCCCTCGCCCGGGCCGCCCGGCGGGCCCGCGTCGTCGTCCCGGTCGCCCTCGGCATCGCGGCGGTGCTCGCGCTCGCCGTCGCGGTCGCCGTCGGCCGGGACACCGCCGCACCGGTGACCCCTCCCCCGGCCGTGGTCACCGCCGCGGTCGGGGCCGGACCGGCCGGACACCCGGTCGTCGTGCTGGGCGCGTCGATCTCCGCCGGGACCGGCAGCACCCCGGAGCAGGCGTGGCCCGCGGTCGTCGGGCGCTGCCTGGGACGGCGGGTGGTGGTGGGCGCGGTGCCGGGCGCGGGCTACGTCGCGACCGGGCGCGGGGCCCGCGGGCCCGTCGTCCGGCTGCTCGGCGAGGCCGACCTGCCGCGCCTGGACCCGTCGCTGGTGGTGCTGCAGGCCGGCCACAACGACGTCGGCACCCCGGACCCGCAGCTGCGCGCCGCCGTCACCACCGCCGTCGAGACGGCGCACCGGGAGGCGCCCCGGGCGCCGCTCGCGCTGATCACGGTGGTCGCGCACGCCGGCGTCCCCACCGAAGCGGCCCGGTCGACCGACGTCACGATCGTCGACGCGGCCCGCCGCGCCGACCCTCGCGTCGTCGTCCTCGACCCGCTCACCGAGGGGTGGACGTTCCCAAGGGTCGCGGACGGCCTGCACCCCACCGCCGCCGGCCAGCGGGTGCTCGCCGGGCACGTGCTCGACGACCTGGCCCGGGCCGGCGTCACGGGTCCAGGGACCTGCCCGGGCGGAGCGCCCGCACCGGCCTGACCCAGCCCCCGCCCAGGTTCCTCCCAGGCTCGGGGAGCACCCTCGGGTCCCGTGGTGACCGCTCCGGCCCCGGCGCCGGCCTCGGACCGTCGCCACCTCCACGAGGTCGACCTCTTCCGG
The DNA here is from genome assembly GCF_055612215.1 of Actinomycetospora sp. Taxonomy (NCBI): domain Bacteria; kingdom Bacillati; phylum Actinomycetota; class Actinomycetes; order Pseudonocardiales; family Pseudonocardiaceae; genus Actinomycetospora; species Actinomycetospora sp. The sequence continues at coordinate 10,415 of NZ_JBVPVA010000919.1, forward strand.
CTGCTGACCTTCGCGTGCGTCATCGGGGTGCACGTGCTCTCGGCGGCGACACCGGTCGACGACGTCGCCTCGAACGGCGGCCAGCTGCTGCTGCACGTCACGCGCGAGGCCTTCTTCACGCTGACCGGGTTCGTGCTGACGTTCCAGGCGCTGCGCCGCCCCCAGCCGGTGTCGTCGTTCTGGCGGAAGCGGATCCCGCTGGTGCTCACGCCCTACCTCGCGTGGACGGTCGTGTACTCGCTGCTGGCGGTGGCGACGCGCCCGCCGGGGAGCCCGGCGCCGACGGTGGCCCAGGAGCTCGTGGTCGTGGGCCGCAACGCCGTCGAGGGCACCGCCTGGTACCACCTGTACTTCCTGCTCGTGACGCTGCAGCTCTACCTGGTCTTCCCGGCGCTGGTGGCGGGCCTGCGGCGGCTCCCGGGCTCGGGCCACGTCGTCGTGCTCGTCGGGGCGCTGGTGGTGCAGGTGGTGGTGAGCGACCTGCTGACGGTGCCGCCGCCGGACGCGTTCGGGGCGTTCCTCGTCGCGCACGGGTACGCGCTGCTCCCGGCGTACGTGCTCTACCCCGTGGTGGGCGCGCTCGCGGCGCTGCACCTCGACCAGGTGCAGGCGGCCGTGCTGCGGTGGCGGTGGGCGATCGCGGGCCTCGTCGTCGGGGCCGTGGTGGTCACGGAGGCACTGTTCGTCGTCGCGGTGCGCGGAGGCATGCCCCCCGCGGTGGCGGCCGGGGTGTTCCGGCCGGCGACGATCGCGTGGTTCCTCGTGGCCGTGACCGGGCTCTACACGCTGAGCCTGGTGACGACGGCGGGCTGGCGCCCCGGCGGCCGGGCGCGGCGGGTGCTGGCGTACGCGTCGGACCGCTCCTTCGGCATCTTCCTCGCCCACCCGCTGGTGCTCGCCGGCCTGCTGTGGCTCGTCGCGGGCCGGGTGTCGACGGCGGGCCTCGCCGCGCTCTACCTCGGGACCGTCGTGGGCTCGGTCCTGGTGGCCGACGTGCTCCGGCGGCTCCCGGTGAGCGCGGCGCTCACCGGGAGACCGTGGCGTCGCTAGTCGTCCTCACGCACGGTCGGTCCACCGCGGCGATCTCCGTCCGCATCCTCCGAACGGACCAGTCGTTGTCCGGACGACCGGGGGCCGCGACGGCTGTGGCCCCGCGCATCGACGTCTGGAGAGAGAACATGAGCGTGCGTCGCACCGTGGCCGGGGTCATGGCCGGCTCCGCCCTGCTGGGGATCCCGCTGCTCGCGGCCGGGACCGCCTCGGCCACCGAGTCGGGCCACGGCCACGCCGCGGCCCCGTCCTGCACGACGACCGGCACCGCGAGCAACAGCCCCGGCGTCAGCAGCGGCAACGTCAGCCAGGTCCCCGTGCTCAACTGCAGCACGGTGTTCGGCTCCCCCGCCGTCGCGGTCACCGGCCCGTTCGTGACGGGCCCCGCGAGCCCCGCGTAGCTCCGGGCGGTCTGCCGCGCCCGGCCCCACGGTCCCGACGACGGCGGGGTGGGGCTCGAGCGTCAGCCCCCTCCCCGAGCGACCGCGTCACGACGACGCGGTCGGCCTGTCGACGGACCGTCCGTGGCGCCGGTCAGTCCGGCGGCCCGTCGATCAGCTCGTCGAGGGTGACGAACAGCGGCTCGCCCCGCTCGGCCGCCCGCGCGCTGGCCCGGCGGGCGGCCGCGGCGATCCGGGCGAGTTCGTCGGCCGCGACGACCCGGGTCTGGAGGACCTCGCCGTCGTCGTCGGTCAGCGTCACGGCCACCAGGCCGGCCTCGGGCTCCTCGGAGAACGACAGCCCCATGCGCCCGACCTTAGCGACGCGCTCCGGCGAGTGCCGCCGACATCCGCTCCAGCGCGTCGGCCAGCACAGGGCGCGCCATGGCGAGGTTCAGCCGCATCCCGCCCGGCCCGGCGCAGGCCGCCCCGTCGGTCATCACCACCCCGGCCTCGCGGGCGAAGAATGCCGACGGCGGCTCGTCGAGCCCGAGCGTCGAGCCGTCGAGCCACGCCAGGTAGGTGCCCTCGGGGACGGTGACCTCGAGCCCCGGCAGCGGCGTCTCCCGCAGTAGCGCGCGGTTCCCGTCGAGGTAGGCGAGCACGTCGTCGAGCCACTCCCGGCCGTGGGCGTACGCGGCCGTGGTGGCGAGCACGCCCGGCGTCGCGGTGCCGTGCTCGGCGAGGTACCCGACCTGCGACCAGCGCTGCGCGTCCGCGGCGTTCGCGAGGATCAGCTGGCCGCACTTGAGCCCCGGCAGGTTCCAGGCCTTCGACGCCGAGGTCGCCGTCACGGTGTGCGCCGCCGCGGCGTCCGAGGTCGCGGCGTAGGGACGGTGCACCCGGGCGTCGAACGTCAGCGGCGCGTGGATCTCGTCGGCGAAGACCCGCGCGTCGTGGCGCTCGACGACCTCGGTCACCCCGGCGAGCTCCTCGTCCGTGAGCACCCGGCCGGTCGGGTTGTGCGGGTTCACGAGCACGAGGAGCTTCGCGCCGGACGTCGCGAAGGCCCGGTCCAGCGCGTCGAGGTCGACCGACCAGCGCCCGGCCCCGTGCGCCATCGGCACCCGCACCAGCTCCCGCCCGAGCATCCCCGGCACCGTCAGGAACGGCATGTAGGCCGGGGTCGGCAGCACGATCGGGCTGCCCGCCGGGGTGAAGTGCTCGACGACGGCCGTGAGCGCGGTGAGGACGTCGGGCAACGGCCGGATGCGGTCGGGGTCGAGCGACCAGCCGAAGCGGTCGGCCCAGAACGACGCGCACGCCGCCGCCATGTCCGCCACCCACGCGTCGGACAGGTAGCCGAACCGGTTCGCGTCGGCGCAGCTGCGGACGGCGTCGACGACGGCGGGTGCCGCCGGGAAGTCCATCTCGGCGACGAACGCGCCGATCAGCCCGCGGCCGTGGGCGTCGGCGCCGGGCGTGGACCACTTCCAGCTGCCGCCGGCCCGCATCGCGTCGGCGGTCAGCGCGTCGAACGGGTGCGCCATGCCCCCATGATCACCCACCGGGCGAGGGAGCGAGCCGAGCGAGCGGGACTTTCGGGCACGTAGAAGCAGCGAGAGTGCCGTTCGCTCCCGCGGAGGGTGGCCTCAGCGGGTGTCCTCGCCCAGCTTGTGCACGCGGATGAGGTTCGTCTTGCCCACCACGCCCGGCGGCGACCCGGCCACGACCACGACGAGCTCGCCGGGGGCGAACCGGCCGATCTCCAGGATCGACTCGTCGACGCGGCGGATCATCGCGTCGGTGGTCTCCTCCCACGGCACGAGGAACGTCTCCACGCCCCACGACAGCGCCAGCTGCGACCGGATC
>NZ_JBVPVA010000983.1:0-1716 GCF_055612215.1 Actinomycetospora sp.
GCGAGCCGGCCCGCCGCGAGGCCGACCCGCCCGAGGCGCCGCGCGCGCCCGCCGGGCGGTCCCCGCCCTCGGCGGCGCCGCCGCGCGGGGAGCGCCGGCGTGGGGCGGGGGGCAGGGGTCAGCTCCCCGGGTGGTCGGCGCCCGCGCCGACGACGGCGTCGGCCGGGGCCTCGAGACGCTCGAGTTCGGAGAGCACCTCCGGCCCGAGCACCGTCACGTCGCCCGCGCCCATGGTGATCACCAGGTCGCCGGGCCGGGCGAGCTCCGCGAGCAGGGTGGGCACCGCGGCCCAGGAGGGCTCGTAGTGCACCCGCTCGGGCGGCAGGTCGATCCGGTCGGCGATGAGCGCCCCGGACACGCCGGGCTCGGGCTGCTCGCGAGCGCCGTAGACGTCGAGCACGACGACCTCGTCGGCCAGCGAGAGCGCCTCCCCGAACTGGGCGGCGAAGTCCCGGGTGCGGGAGTACAGGTGGGGCTGGAAGGCCACCAGCAGGCGCCCCCGCTCCCCCAGCACCGGGCGCGCCGCCCGCAGCTGCGCGGCGACCTTCGTGGGGGCGTGCGCGTAGTCGTCGTAGACCCGCACGCCTGCGGCCTGGCCGCGCAGCTCGAAGCGGCGCCGGACGCCGGTGAACGACGCGAGCCCGGCGAGCAGCCGCGGCAGCGGCGCGCCGAGGTCGAGGCCCGCGAGCAGCGCGGCGCAGGCGTTGAGGGCCTGGTGCTCCCCCGCGACGCTCAGCCGCAGCTGGTGGCGGTCGGCGCCCACGGCGAGCTCGAGCAGACCCGTCGAGGCCTCCGGCCGGTAGTCGAGGACGATCACGTCGTCGGGCCCGGTCGCGGCCCGGCCGTAGCGGCGGACCCGGACGCCCGCGGCCTCCGCGCGGTCCCCGAGCGCGGCGGACCCGGGGTCGTCGGCGCACACCACGAGGCAGCCGCCCGGCTCGATGCGCGCGGCGAAGGCGTCGAACACCGCGACGTAGGCCTCGGCGGTGCCGTGGTGGTCGAGGTGGTCGGGCTCCACGTTCGTCACGATCGCGACGGCCGGCGAGTAGGCGAGGAACGAGCCGTCGCTCTCGTCGGCCTCGGCGACGAACACGTCGCCGTGGCCGTGGTGGGCGCTGGACCCCGAGGCCAGCAGGTCCCCGCCGATCATGAACGACGGGTCGGCGCCGCAGGCCTGCAACGCGACGACCAGCATCGACGTCGTCGAGGTCTTCCCGGCGCTGCCCGAGACACAGGCCGCGCGGTGGTCGGCCATCAGCTCGGCCAGCACCGCCGAGCGGTGCAGCACCGGCACGCCGCGCGCGGCGGCCTCGAGCAGCTCGGGGTTGTCCGGGTCGGCCTGGTGCACGGCCTTGGTGGTGACCAGCGCCGTGGGCCCGCCGGGGAGCAGGTCGAGGTTGGACGCGTCGTGCCCGACGGCGACCTCGGCCCCGAGCGCCCGCAGGGCCAGCAGCGCCCGCGAGTCCTTGGCGTCGGAGCCGGACACCGCCGCGCCCCGGGCGAGCAGGATGCGCGCGATCCCGCTCATCGCCGCTCCGCCGGCACCGATGAAGTGCACCCGCGAGAGCAGACGCGGCAGCTCCGGGATGACCGCCTGCTCGCCGACGTCGAAGGTCGATCTCCGCTCCGCTGCGTCTCCCGGATCAACGGTCGAGCTCCGCTCCGCTGAGTCTCCAGTGGCCTCCGACGAGGCCTGCTCCTGCTCGTTCACCGCTC
>NZ_JBVPVA010000419.1:0-15579 GCF_055612215.1 Actinomycetospora sp.
CCCGGGTAGGCCTCGCGGCCCGGCGGACGGCGCAGCAGCAGCGAGACGGCGCGGTAGGCCTCCGCGTGCTTGGAGAGGTCGTCAAAGATGATCAGGACGTGCTTGCCCTGGTACATCCAGTGCTGGCCGATGGCCGAGCCGGCGTAGGGGGCGACGTACTTGAAGCCCGCCGGGTCGGAGGCCGGGGCCGCGACGATGGTCGTGTACTCCATCGCGCCGGCGTCCTCGAGGGCCGCCTTGACCGAGGCGATCGTGGAGCCCTTCTGGCCGATCGCGACGTAGATGCAGCGGACCTGCTTGTCCGGGTCGCCGGTCTCCCAGTTCTCCCGCTGGTTGATGATCGTGTCGGTGCAGACCGCGGTCTTGCCGGTCTTGCGGTCACCGATGATCAGCTGGCGCTGGCCGCGGCCGATGGGGGTCTGCGAGTCGATCGCCTTGATGCCGGTCTGCAGCGGCTCGCTGACCGACTGGCGCTGGACGACCGAGGGGGCCTGCAGCTCGAGGACGCGCCGCTCCTCGGACTCGATCTCGCCGAGCCCGTCGATCGGCTCCCCGAGGGGATTGACGACGCGGCCGAGGAAGCCGTCGCCGACCGGCACCGAGAGGACCTCCTCGGTGCGGCTGACCTGCTGGCCCTCCTCGATCTCGGCGAAGTCGCCGAGGACGACGACGCCGATCTGGCGCTCGTCGAGGTTCAGGGCCAGTCCCAGCGATCCGCTGGGGAACTTCAACAGCTCGTTCGTCATCGTCGAGGGGAGACCCTCGACGTGGGCGATGCCGTCACCCGCGTCGACGACGGTTCCGACCTCCTCGCGGGACGATTCCGCCGAGAAGGACGACACATAGTTCTCGATCGCGCTCTGGATCTCGTCCGAGGAGATCGTCAGCTCCGCCATGGTTCCCTGCTCACTGTTCTCACGACTGCTGATGGTCTGGGGGTGGGGCGACCCCCCCCCGGTCCCGGGCGGGTCGCGGCGCTCAGGTCGGGAAGGCGTCGGCCGCACCGCGCAGGTGGCGCGCGACGCTGCCGTCGAGCAGCTCACCGCCGACCTGCACGACCAGGCCACCCAGGATGTCCGGGTCGACGTCGGACTGCACCGAGATCGAGCGCCCGTAGAGACGTGAGAGCACGTCCCCCAGCCGCTCCTCCTGCTCGTCGGACAGGGCGACCGGCGCGACGACGCGCGCGATCGACCGGTCCCGGCGGGCCGCCGCGGCGTCCGCCAGACGCTCGGCCGTGTGGTCGAGGGCCTTCGAGTAGGGATGGCGCACCGCCTGCTCGAGCAGCCGGTAGGCGGTCGGCGTGACCTTGTCCCCCGCGACCTGCGAGAGCAGCTCCAGCCTCTTGTCGACCGGTGCCGTGGAGTCCGCCAGCAGCGTCCGCAGCTGCGGCTCGCTCTGCAGGATCCGCCCGAAGCGGAACAGGTCGTCCTCCGTGTCGGAGAGCGAGCCGTCCTTCTCCGCCGAGGCCAGGGCGGCGGTCCGCCCCAGGGTCTCGACGGCCTCGACGAGGTCGGTCGGCGAGGTCAGCCGCGTCTCCACCAGGGTGGTCAGCAGCTGCAGCGTCGTCGGGTCGACCTTCTCCGAGAAGAGGTTCTCGACGAGGCTGCGCCGTAGCGACGACGACCCCGTCGGGTCGACGAGGTGACGCCGGAGGTCGATGTGGTCGCCGAGGACCTCGGCGACCGCGTAGAGCTCCTGCGACACCTGCGCGAGGTGCTCCGCGGTGCCGGTGCTCTCGTCCGAGACGACCTGCTCGAGCTGGTCGTCGGCGTGGTTCAGGGCCGACTGGCTCGCGCTGTGCATCAGCCCTCCCTCGTCTCCGTGGCCGTCGACCCCGAGGAGCCCGACGACCCGGCGCCGACCGTGGTCGACTCGGAGCCGTCCGAGGACGACTCCGACGAGTCCGACGAGTTCAGGGACCGCACGTACGACTCGGTGGTCGACCGTGCGGTGTCCTCGTCGGACAGGGACCGCCCGAGAATCCGTTCCGCGAGGGTGCGCGAGAGGTCGGGCAGCTTCTCCTGCAGGTCACCCTCGGCGCGGGACCGCTGCTCGGCGAGCTCGCGCTCGCCACGCTCCCGGACCTCGGAGATCTCCCGTTCCGCCTGCTCACGCTGTTCCGCGGCCTGCTCCCGGGCCGTGGCCCGGGCCTCGTCGCGGATCGAGGAGGCCTCGTTCCGGGCTTCCTGGAGTACCTCGGCGTGCTTCTGCTCGGCGGCCCGGTACTGCTCGTCGGCCTCTTCCCGGTCCCGCTGCGTCTGCCGCACCCGCTCGGCCCGGTCCTCCATCGCCTTGCGGATGGGCGGGACGATGAACTTCGAGAACAGGAAGAACACGACGACGAACAGGATGAGTTCGAAGAAGAACGTGCCGTTGGGGAGAAGGAAGATCTTGTCGCTGATGCTCCCCTGCGCCAGCACGGCTTCCGTGCTCGGCTGTCCGGCCACCCCGATCACCCGCTGCCGAGGACGAAGACGAACAGGGCCATGAAGGCCAGGTTGATGAAGTACATCGCCTCGACCAGACCGACGGTCAGGAAGAAGATGTTGAAGAGGCGGCTCTGCGCCTCGGGCTGGCGGGCGACGCCGGCGATGGTCTGGGCACCGACCAGGCCGTCACCGATGGCCGCACCGATGGCGCCACCGGCGAGTGCGATGCCACCGCCGATGAAGGCGCCGCCGGACTTCAGTCCGGTGGTGGGGTCGCTCCCCTGGGCGAGGACGGACTGCACAAGCGACATTGACGCTCCTTCTGAGCTCGTTCGGTCGAGGATCGGAGTGCCGGCCGACCGGCGGGGTGCAGTCGGCGACGGGGAGGACCTAGTGGCCCTCCTCGCTCACGGCCGGGCTGAAGAACTGCATGACGGTCAGCAGCGCGAAGATCAGCGCCTGGATGGCGCCGATGAAGAGGTCGAAGAGCTTCCACGCGGCGTTCGGGAGCCAGAGCCCCCACCACGGGATGAGCGCGATCACCGAGATCATGATCGTGCCCGAGAGGATGTTGCCGAACAGACGCAGCGAGAGCGAGATCGGCTTGGCGATCTCCTCGATGATGTTCAGCGGGGCGAGGGCGACGTAGGGCTGGACGAAGCGTCGCAGCGTCTTCGTCCCCTGCTCCCGGAAGCCCCACACCCACGCGGCGACGAACACGAAGATCGCGAGTGCGTAGGCGAGGTTCACGTCCGCCGTCGGCGGGCGGAGGATCTCGGGGTGCCCGCTCGGGATGAGGCCGAGCCAGTTGCAGACCAGGATGAAGGCGAACAGCGCGATGATCAGCGGGGCGAGGAACTCGGCGGGCCGGCGGCCCATCCGGCCCTGCACCTGGTCGATCATGTAGCTGGTGAGCGACTCGTAGGCCAGCTGGACCTTGTTGGGGACCTCGGACGTGACGCGTGAGCGGACGAAGAAGCCGGCCCCGACCACGATGATCGCGGCGAGCGTCGACGTCCACATCGTGTCGCCGTAGAAGGTGAGGCCGAGGAACTCGAACTCGCCGACGTGCTCACTCGGCGAGACCGAGCTGCTGCCGCCCTGGGCGGCCAGCGTGAGGAAACCGGACGTCACTTGCGTAGCTCCTTGAGCGCAGGCACGGATCCGACGATCGTGTTGATGACCTGGAACAGCGCGAGCCCGAGGAAGACCCCCAGGCCGGTCGGGAAGAAGACGAGGGCGAGGGCGACCGCCACGGCCGTGACGATCGCGAGCCGCGCCCCGACGCCGCGCACGAGCGCGGCCTTGCTGGGCAGATCGGCCGCCGACTGGCGCAGGACCGACCGCTGGACCATGAGCGCGTTCGCCGCCCCGAGCGCGAGCCCGAAGCAGCCGAACGCGGCGATGCCGCCCGCGCCGAAGACGACGCCGGCGACCAGTGCGAGGACGCCGATGACGACGGCGATGATCAGGGACAGCCGGAATGCTTCTCGCGTGGCGCCGGGAACCGTCAGCATCGGTCCGTGACCGAGGGGTTCGTTCACATCAGCTCCCGAGGAACTTGCTCATCTCCGTGTAGGCCACTCGCGCCGTCGCCGCGATCCCCAGCACCAACCCGATCAGCAGGAAGACCGGGAACGTACCGGCCAGATGATCGATCAGCCACCCGAGGGCGGTGGGTGCGATGAGACAACCCGCGAGGGTGGTGCCCAATCCGAGGAGGGCCCATCCGTCGGCCCGTGAATCCGTCATCAGTGGTCGCCGGTCCCCTCATGCGGGACGCAGGGCTGACACGTCCATGGTCAGTCCTCCTCGATGACGACCGGCGGCGGCGGGCGGCCCCGGCGCCACGTTTCCGTGCCGTCCTCGGGCGGGCCGACTCACTCATCAGGACCACTCGATTTGCCCCGTTTCGACGAGACGCGAGGAACCTATCACACCCCTACGACGCCCCGTCGTCGCAGGCCAACCGCTGTTCAGCGCCCCCGCGGTGATCGAACTGGCCCGTCGCGGACGATCACCGGGCGCGCAGCCGGGGGACCGCCGAGGCGAGCACCGCGACGAGCAGCCCGGCGCCCACGACCCCCACCACGAGGAACACGTCGGTGATCAGTGCGAGGGCCACGGCGCCGAACGCGAACACCCCGGCCCACAGGTAGATGAGCAGGACCGCGCGCCGCTGCGAGTGCCCGATCTCGAGCAGCCGGTGGTGCAGGTGCATCTTGTCGGGCGCGAACGGGCTGCGGCCGGCGCGGGTCCGGCGCACCACCGCCAGCAGCAGGTCGAGCAGCGGGACGAGGACGACCGCGGCGACGACGACGATCGGCGCGAGCAGCGCGAGCGCGTTGCGGGGCGCGGAGTCGGCGTAGGTGATCCGCCCCGAGGCGCTGGTCGTCGCAGCGGCGAGCATCAGTCCGATGAGCATGGAGCCGGAGTCGCCCATGAAGATGCGCGCCGGCTGGAAGTTGTGGGGCAGGAACCCCGCGCACGCCCCGGCGAGCACGGCCGCGATCAGCGCGGGCGGGTAGGCGGTGACGTCCCCGCCACGCTGCTCGAGCAGCCCGAGCGAGAAGGCGAGGATCGCCGAGGACGCGATGAGCCCGATCCCGGCGGCGAGCCCGTCGAGCCCGTCGACGAAGTTCACCGCGTTGACCAGCACCACGCACAGGAACACGGTGAGCACGACGCCCTGGTTGGGGTCGAGGATCAGCAGCGTCCAATCCGAGCCGTCGGACCCGTCGGGGATCGGCAGCACGAACCACTGCACGCCGAGGAGGACGAGCACGCCCGCCGACGTGGCCTGCCCGGCGAGCTTGGTCAGCGCGTCGATGCCGAAGCGGTCGTCGAGCGCGCCCACCAGCACGATCAGCCCGCCCGCGACCATCACCGCGCGGGTCTCCGAGGAGTAGTCGAAGGCGCGGCGCAGCACCGGCAGCTGCGAGGCCACGAACACCCCGGCCAGCACCCCGATGTACATGGCGACGCCGCCGAGGCGCGGGATCGGCACGGTGTGGACGTCGCGCCCGCGCGGGACCGCGATGGCCCCGGCGCGGATCGCGAGCCGGCGGATGACCCCCGTGATCAGGAACGTCACCACCGCCGCGCAGAGCCCGACCAGGAGGTACTCCCGGATCGGCAGCCCCTGCGGGGCGAAGGGTGGCGACGGGCCCACGCGGGCCAGGTTAGACCGCCGGGGTCAGCCCCTCGGGTAGGCGGGGAACCGCGCCACGAGTGTCCCGACCTCGTCGCGCACGTCGGCGAGGGTCCGCTTCCCGTCCTCGGTGGTCTCGTCGGCGGTCACCGCGGTGGCGATCAGGCGGGCCACCTCGGGCATCTCCTGGGTCGTCATGCCCTGCGTGGTGATCGACGGCGAGCCCACGCGAATGCCCGACGCGGTCATCGGGGGCTGCGGGTCGTAGGGGATCGCGTTCTTGTTCAGCGTGATCCCGGCCAGGCCGCTGCGGGCCTCGGCCTCCTTGCCGGTGACGCCGAGGGGCTGCAGGTCGAGCAGCGCGAGGTGGGTGTCGGTGCCGCCGGAGATGGCGCGCATCCCGTGCGACTCCAGCCCCGAGGTGAGCGCCTGCGCGTTGGCGATGACGCTGCGCGCGTACTCCTGGTACTCCGGCGTCGCGGCCTCCGCGAGCGCCACGGCCTTGCCGGCCACGGCGTGCATCAGCGGGCCGCCCTGCAGGAACGGGAAGACCGCCTTGTCGAGGGCCTTCGCGTGCTCGGCCTTCGAGACGAGCATGCCGCCGCGCGGGCCGCGCAGGACCTTGTGCGTCGTGAAGGTGACGACGTCGGCGTAGGGCACCGGGCTGGGGATGGCCTGGCCGGCCACGAGCCCGATGAAGTGGGCCGCGTCGACCCACAGGATCGCGCCGGCCTCGTCGGCGATGGCCCGGAACTTCTCGAAGTCGATCAGGCGCGGGTAGGCGGTGGCCCCCGCGACGATCATCTTCGGGCGGTGCTCCAGCGCGAGGTCCCGCACCTGGTCGTAGTCGATGAGGCCGTCGTCCTCGCGCACGGTGTACGGCACCGGCTCGAACCACTTGCCGGAGAAGCTGACCTTGGCGCCGTGGGTGAGGTGGCCGCCGTGGGGCAGCGACATGGCCAGCACCTTGTCGCCCGGCTGGCAGAACGCCGCGTAGACCGCGAGGTTGGCGTTGGCGCCCGAGTGCGGCTGCAGGTTCGCGTGCTCGGCGCCGAAGAGCGCCTTCGCGCGGTCGATGCCGATCTCCTCGGCGCGGTCGACGACCTCGCAGCCGCCGTAGTAGCGCCGGCCGGGGTAGCCCTCGGCGTACTTGTTCGACAGCGTCGAGCCGAGCGCCGCGAGCACGGCGGGGCTGGTCAGGTTCTCGCTCGCGATGAGCTGGAGACCGCCGCGCAGGCGGGCGAGCTCGTCGTCGACGACCTGGGCGATCTCCGGGTCGACGGCTGCGAGGGCGTCGTAGTCCGGACCCCAGAAATGCTCGCTCGTGGCTGCCACGTCGGTGTTACCTCACTCTGCTCGGGGTGGACCGACGCGGCGGCGCCCCCGGAGTGGGACGACGCCGTCGATCCGGAACCGGTGCCCGACGTTACCCGGGCCCGTGGTGCCCGGTCGGGCGGTTTGTGGGCGCGCTCACGGCCTCACCAGTCGGCGATGGTCAGCGAGGTGTCCGGGCGCGGGCGGGCGTCGAGGCCCCGGGCGAGGTAGTCCCACGCCGCCAGGCCGATCATCGCGCCGTTGTCGGTCGACCAGCGCAGCGGCGGCAGGCACAGGTCCACCCCGGCCTCGTCGCAGAGCTGCTGCGCCGCCGCCCGCAGCTGCGGGCTCGCCGCCACCCCGCCCACGACGACGAGGCAGCGGCTCGGGTGGCGCGCCAGCGCCTTGCGGCACTTGCCGACGAGGACGTCGAGGCACGCGTCGACGAACGAGGCCGCCACGTCGGCGTGCGGATGGTCCGGGTTCGCCGCCAGGAACCGCGAGACCGACGACTTCAGCCCGGAGAACGAGAAGTCCAGCTCGAGGTCCCTGGCCGGGCGCGGGAACAGCACGTCGGCCGTGCCGGTCTTCGCCAGCCGGTCGATCGCCGGCCCGCCCGGGTAGCCGAGCCCGAGCATGCGGGCGACCTTGTCGTAGGCCTCCCCCACCGAGTCGTCGCGCGTGGAGCCGACCAGGGCGACGTCGCCGGAGGCCTGGACGTGCGCGAGCAGCGTGTGCCCGCCGCTGACCAGCAGCACCATCGCCGGGTACTCCACCCGCCGCTCGTCGAGGTCGGCGCTGCGCAGGTGCCCGCGCAGGTGGTTCACGCCGTACACCGGCAGCCCCCATCCGTCGCCGAGCCCGACCGCGGAGTTCGTCCCGACGACGAGCGAGCCGATCAGCCCCGGCCCGCGCGTGACGCCGATGGCGGTGAGGTCGGCGGGACGCAGGTCGGCGTCGGTGAGGACCTTGCGCACCGTCGGCAGGATCGCGTCGACGTGCGCGCGGCTGGCCATCTCGGGGTAGACGCCGCCGTAGCGGTCGTGAAGCTCCACCTGCGAGGCGACGGCGGCCGCGACGACCTCGCCGTCGGGACGCACCACCGCCACCCCGGTGTCGTCGCACGAGGTCTCGATGCCCAGCATCAGTCCGTCGGGGGGCAGTACGGCGGTCACGGGGTCTCCTGGGCGAGCACGCGCTCGATCTCGGCGGCGTCGACAGCGCCCTGGCGCTCGATCCGCGGGTCGTCGAGGTGGCAGTTCACGACGGTCGACGGCACCCCGGAGCGCACCCCGCCGTCGACGACCGCGTCGGGGCGCCCCACGAGCTGGTCGAGGATCGGCCCCGGGGCCTGCCGGGTCGGCTCGCCGTGGGCGTTCGCGCTGGTCACGAGCAGGGGGCCGACGTCGGAGAGGAGGGCGCGCAGGTCGGGGTCGGACGGGACGCGGACGCCGATCTCGTCGCGGCCGGCGAGCCAGTCGGGCGCCACCGCGGGGTCGATGCCCAGCGCCACGGTGAGCGGGCCGGGCGAGAACGCCGCGAGCAGGCGCCGGGCCGGCTCGGTGACCTGCACGCCCAGCGCGGGCAGCTCGTCGGGGGTCGCGACCATGATCGGCAGCTCGCGGGTGCGGGGCCGGTCCTTGAGCGCGAAGAGCGCGTCGATCGCGGCCGGGCGGCGGGGGTGGACGGCGAGCCCGTAGACGGTGTCGGTGGGCAGCAGCGCCACCCCGCCGTCGAGCAGCGCGGCGCGGGCGGCGGTGAACTCGTCGCCACGGAAGCGCACCGAGGACTCGGTGAGCGGCGCCGCGCTGACCACCGGGGCGTCGTGCTCCCCCGCGCGCAGCCGGGCGGTGAGGGCGTCGACGTCGGGCGCGTCGAGTCCGGTGTCGTGGGTCGCGAGCCCCGCCCCGGCCAGCAGGGCCGCGACCGGGCCGCGGCGCGCACCCGCCAGCGCGACGGGCGCCGTGGCCCCCGCGAGCCGCTCGGCGAGCTCCTTGACGACGACGTCGACGTCGCCGTGCCGGACCGTCACGTGGCCGTCCTCGCCGGTCAGCGACGCGTACACCGCGGTGCCGCCCGCGGGGCGCAGGACCAGCGCCGGGAGACGCCCGGCCTGGCCGGTGAGCAGCGAGAGCGAGTCGAGCGCGACGACGGGCACGCCGCGGGCGAACGCGACCGCGTTGACGTAGGCGATCCCGGCGCGCACCGACGCGAGGTTCCCGGGCCCGACGTCGACGGCGAGCCGGTCGAGGTCGGCCACGGTGCGCCCACTGTCGCGGATGACCCCACCGGCCAGCACCCCGACGTCGACGAAGCCGGGGTCGCCACGGTCCGCGCTCGCCCGCGCGAGGACGCGGTCGTCGTCGAGCAGCGCGGCGCCGTAGACCCGGGAAGAGGTCTCGACGGCGAGGGTGAGGGTCATGCCGGACTCCCCGCGGGATCGGCGAGGGCGTCGAGCACCGGCGCCCACCGCGCGCCGCCGCGGACCGTGATCTCGCGGCCGGTCGGGTCGTCCGGGCCCGTCACCGCCAGGTGCATCCGCAGCGGGTCGACGAACTCGCCGGACACCAGGTCGCCCCACTCGACCAGCGCGATCACCTCGTCGAGGTACTCGTCGAGCCCCAGGTCGCGGAACTCGGTGAGGTCGGTGAGGCGGTAGGTGTCGACGTGCAGCACGCGCGGCCCGGGGGTCGCGTAGAACTGCGCGAGCGAGAACGTCGGGCTGGAGACCGCGGCCCCCGAGCCGAGGGCGGCGACGAGCGCGGAGACGAAGGTGGTCTTGCCCGCCGCGAGCTCACCGGTGAGCAGCACCGCGTCCCCCGCGTGCAGGTGCGGGGCCAGGGCCGCGGCGACGCGGGCCGTCCCCTCCGGACCGTCCGCGTGCAGCACCGTCTCGCGCATGACCTGCTCGTTCATCTCGGTCCCCATGGTACGAGCCGCCGCGCGCCGCTCAGGCGACGGCCGGGGTGCGGCCGAGCACCTCCGCGATCTCCGCGGTCGACACGCTGCCCTGGCGGCGCACGATCGGCTCGGGCCCGGTGAGGTCGACGATCGTGGAGCCGGCGTCGCTCTCCAGCGGGCCGCCGTCGAGGTAGATCTCCACCGCCTCGCCGAGCTGGGCGTAGGCGTCGGCGCAGTCGCGCGGGACCGCTCCCCCGCCCGCGTTCGCGCCGGTCATCGCCATCGGACCGCACTCGCGCAGCAGCTCCAGCGCGACCGGGTGCAGCGGCATCCGGAGCACGACGGTGCCGCGGGTGCGGCCGAGGTCCCACGCCAGCGACGGGGCGTGCGGCAGGACGAGCGACAGCCCGCCGGGCCAGAACGCCTCCACGAGGTCCCGCGCGGCGCTGGGGACCACGGCGACCAGGCCGTCGATCGTCGACCAGCTCCCGACGAGCACCGGCACCGGCGTCTCCGGTCCGCGACCCTTGGCGGCGAGCAGCGCGCGCACGGCCGCCTGGTCGAAGGCGTCCGCCCCGACGGCGTAGGACGTGTCGGTGGGGACGACGACGAGCCGGCCCGCCCGCACGGCGGCCGCGGCGGCGGCGAGCCCCGCGGCCCGCGTGTCGGGGACGCGGCAGTCGAAGGTCGTCACGGGCGTCGAGCGTAGGCGGCTCGGCGCGCTCGACGCGGCGGGCCCGACGGGTGAACGGCGCCGTCCTGACCTCTGACGTCAGGAACGTGCCGTTGCTGCCACCTGGGGCGGCCGACCCCGGACGAGCGAACGGCGCCGTCCTGACGTCCGACGTCAGGAACGTGCCGTTGCTGCCACGAGGCGGGGGGCGGACCGGTCAGCGACGGGTCCCGACGGCGACGCGGGGCCGGCCGGCGAGGTCGTCGAGGGTGGCGACGCCGGTGAACCCCGCCCCCTCGAGCACCTCGCGGACCGAGGATGCGTGCGACTCGTCGTGCTCGACCGCGACCCGCCCGCCGGGGCGCAGCAGCCGGGCCGCAGTCGTCGCGAGCGGGCGGATCACGGCCAGCCCGTCGGGCCCGGCGAACACCGCGCCGTGCGGGTCGTGGTCCACCTCGGGGGCGACCGCGGTCCCCTCGGGCACGTAGGGCGGGTTGGCCACCACCACGTCCACGGTCCCCTCGAGGGTCGCCAGGGTGGCCGGGTCGGTGACGTCGGCGGCGGTGAGCGCCACGCCGGTTCCGTCCAGGTTGCGGCGCGCCCAGGCCAGCGCGCCGGGGTCGAGCTCCACGGCGTGCACCTCGGCGTCGGGGCGCGCCGTCGCGATCGCCAGCGCGAGGGCGCCCGACCCGGTGCACAGGTCGACCACGCGCGGCTCGCCGAGGCCCCGCAGCGCGCTGACCGCCTCGCCGAGCAGCAGCTCGGTCTCCGGCCGGGGCACGAACACGCCCGGGCCGACCGCGACCGACACCGGGCCCAGCACCGCGCTCGCGAGCACGTACTGCAGCGGCTCCCGGGTGGCGCGCCGCGCGACGAGGGCCTCCAGCCGCGCCGCGCCCTCGTCGTCGAGGTCCGGGGCCAGCACGAGCCGGGTGCGCGGGACGCCGAGGACGTGGGCGGCGAGCAGCTCGGCGTCCACGCGCGGGCTCTCGACCCCGGCCGCGGCGAGCCGGGCGGCCGCGTCGGCGACGCGGGCCCGCCTCGGCGCCGTCACCGGCTCCCGCCCTGGCCGGCCTCCTGCGCGGCGTCGGAGAGGCGCTCCTCCCGGTCGGCGGCGCGCAACGCCTCGAGGACGCCGTCGAGGTCGCCGTCGAGGACCCGGTCGAGGTCGTAGGACTTGTAGCCGATGCGGTGGTCGGAGATCCGGTTCTCGGGGTAGTTGTAGGTCCGCACCCGCTCCGAGCGGTCGACCGTGCGGACCTGGCTGCGGCGGTCGGCCGATTGCTGCGCGGCCTCCGCGTCGTCCTGGATCGCCTGCAGCCGCGAGCGCAGCACCTCCATGGCGCGGGCCTTGTTCTGAAGCTGCGAGCGCTCGTTCTGGCAGGAGACGACGACGCCGGTGGGCAGGTGGGTGATCCGCACCGCGGAGTCGGTGGTGTTGACGCCCTGGCCGCCCTTGCCCGAGGAGCGGAACACGTCGATGCGCAGGTCCTTCTCGTCGATCTGGACGGCGCTGTCGCTCTCGTCCCGCTCCGGGTACACGAGCACGCCCGCGGCCGAGGTGTGGATGCGGCCCTGGGACTCGGTGACCGGCACGCGCTGCACGCGGTGCACCCCGCCCTCGTACTTCAGCCACGCCCACACGCCCTCGGGCTCGGAGCCGGGCGCGGTGACGATGACGGTGACGTCCTTGTAGCCGCCGAGGTCGGACTCCGCGGCCGAGAGCACCTCGACCTTCCAGCCCTTCCGCTCCGCGAAGTGGGAGTACATCCGCAGCAGGTCGCCGGCGAACAGCGCCGACTCCTCGCCACCCTCCCCCGAACGCACCTCGACGACGACGTCGTGGCCGTCGTCCGGGTCGCGGGGCACCAACAGCTCGCGCAGCCGGGCGCGCAGGGCGTCCACCGTGCCCTCCAGGCTGGTGGCCTCGGCGCCGAACGCCGGGTCCTCGCGCGCGAGCTCGCGGGCGTCGGCGAGGTCGGCCTCGGCGCGCCCCAGCTCACCGGCGGTCGTGACGATCGGGGCGAGCTCGGCGTAGCGGCGGCCCAGCCGGCGGGCTAGCGCCTGGTCGGTGTGCACCTCGGGCTCGGCCAGCCGCGCCTCCAGCCCGGCGTGCTCCTCCACCAGCGCGCGCACCGAGGCCGCCGCGCCGGCGTCCTGCCCGGCCACCTGGGTCATGTCAGTCTCCGTTCCCCGCAGCTGCCCCGAAACGCACGAACGCCCGCCGTCGCCGGCCCCGCGTCGGCGGAGCGGCGACGGCGGGCGTCGCGGGAACTACTTGCGGCCGGCGCGCTTGCCGTACCGGGCCTCGAAGCGGGCGACCCGGCCACCGGTGTCCATGATGCGCTGCTTGCCGGTGTAGAAGGGGTGGCAGGCCGAGCAGACCTCGACGTTGATGACGCCGTTCTGCTTCGTGCTCCGCGTGGTGAACTGGTTGCCGCAGCCGCAGGTCACCTGGGTCTCGACGTACTCGGGGTGGATTCCCGTCTTCACGGTGGCTGGTCCTCTCGTCTGTGGCCGCCGGGTCCCCTGCTGGTGCGTCGGGGTGAACCGGAGGCATCTGTGCCACCGGGCATTCTCTCAGGAACGCCCGCTGATCCCGTCAACGACCCCGGGGCCCTCGATGTTCCCGGGGCTTCCCGCGCGTGTATACGGCTCGAGCGGTCCCCCGGTTCGGTGATCGACGACCTGTGAGGTCTGCGTTGGGTCACGACAATTGGGTCGAACAGGTGAGACCCGGCGCGCGGAGGTAGGTCGACTCCGGCGGCGAGGCCGGACCCACGACAGGGAGAACGACCCATGAAGATGCGCATGATGGCCGCGGCCGGGGTGGCCGCGCTCGCCCTGACCGGCGTCGGCTCCGGCCTGGCGTTCGCGCAGTCGGGCCCGCCGCCGGTGGCGACGATCCCGAGCCTGACCGGACAGAGCACCTCGGTGAAGCTGGACTCCGGCTTCACCGACGCGCTGAAGTCGCTCGACGTCACGCCGGCACCGACCGGCACCGCCAAGGTCGCCGACGGGTCCGCCACGTTCCCGATCACCGGCGGCAACGTCACCGTCTACAAGCCCGGCGAGGTCACCCCGTACGTCCAGGGGATGATCATGCACGACGGGTCCGGCCTGAGCCTGACCAAGGGCAGCACCAAGGTCACGCTCGAGAACTTCGTGGTCGACCCGGGCCAGCCCGCCACGCTCAAGGGCAAGGTCCTGGCGAACGGCTCGACGCTGGCCGATTCGGTCACGCTGTTCGACCTCGACGGCTCGACGCTCAAGCCGATCACGACGGACGCCTCCGCCGGGACCGCCACGCTGACCGGCACCACGGTGCGGCTGTCCTCGGACGCCGCGGCGGCGCTGGACAAGGCCTTCGGGACCGACGCGATCAAGGGCGGCACCACCGTCGGCATCGCGACGATCGTCGTGGACCTGCCCGGCAAGGGCGGGAGCGCCGGCTCCATGCCGGGCGCGACGCCCAGCGGCGGCGCGCAGACCGGTGGCGGTAGCACCGCCGTCGGTGGCGTCGACCCGGCCCTGCTCGCCGGCGGCGTGCTGACCCTCGCGGTGGCGGGCGGCGCGCTCGTCGTCGTGCGTCGTCGTCGGGCCACCGACGAGGGCTGATCCACCGGGCTCACCGTGCGTGAGCCCCTCGCGGGAGACGTCCCCGGGAACCGGGTCCCCAGGACCCGGTCTCCGGGGACGTCGCGCATCACCGAGGCCCTGACCTGCAGAGTGGAGTCACCCGATGTCACGTGCCGGGCGACGCGGATGGGTTGCGGGCATCGCGCTGCTCGCGGTCGCGGGGGTCGTGCTGATCGTGCTCGGCCTGACCTCGGGTCCGCGCGCGGCCGCCCCGGTCGCCGCGGCGGACACCCGCGCCCCGGTGACGGTCGCGGCCGTCCCGACGCCGGCCACGCCCACACCCCAGGACCTGCCGGCCTCACCCCCGACGCGGATCGCGATCCCGGCCCTCGGGGTCGACTCGCCGGTCAACCCGGTGGGCCTGAACCCGGACGGGACGGTGCAGGTCCCCGCACCGGGCCCGCTCTACGACCAGGCGGCCTGGTACTCCGGCTCGGTCACCCCCGGGCAGCGCGGGCCGGCCGTGGTGCTCGGGCACATCGACTCGGCCGCCAACGGGCCGTCGGTGTTCTACCGGCTCTCGGCGCTGCGCCCGCTCGACGAGTTCACCCTGACCCGCGCGGACGGCCGGACCCTGGTCTACCGGGTGAACTCGGTGAAGACCTACCCGAAGGACGCGTTCCCGACCCGGTCCGTGTACGGGCCCACCACGCGGCCCGAGGTCCGGCTCATCACCTGCGGCGGGGCGTTCGACGCCCGCGCCCGGTCCTACGTCGACAACACCGTGGTCTACGCGAACCAGATCGGTCCCTGACCGCCGGAGGCCTCGACACGAACGGCCGGTCCGTCACCCTGGATGGTGACCGACCGGCCGCTCGTCCGTTCCGCCGGGCACGCCCTAGTCGTCGTCCTTGCCCGGGGTCGTCTTCGCGACCTGCATGAGGAACTCGATGTTCGTCCGCGTCTTGCGCAGCCGGTCGAGCACCAGCTCGATGGCCTGCTGCGAGTCGAGCGCCGCCAGCACGCGCCGCAGCCGGTGCATGACCGCGGTCTCGTCGGGCGAGAGGAGGAGCTCCTCCTTGCGGGTCGACGAGGCGTCCGGGTCGATCGCCGGGAAGATGCGCTTGTCCGCGAGCTTGCGGTCGAGCTTGAGCTCGGCGTTGCCGGTGCCCTTGAACTCCTCGAAGATCACCGTGTCCATCGTCGACCCTGTCTCGACCAGGGCCGTCGCCAGGATGGTGAGCGAGCCGCCGTTCTCGATGTTGCGGGCGGCGCCGAGGAAGCGCTTGGGCGGATAGAGCGCCGTCGAGTCGACGCCACCGGACAGGATGCGTCCACTCGCCGGTGCGGCGAGGTTGTACGCACGGCCCAGCCGGGTGATCGAGTCGAGCAGCACGACGACGTCGTGGCCCATCTCGACCAGACGCTTGGCGCGCTCGATCGAGAGCTCGGCAATGCTGGTGTGGTCGGACGGCGGCCGGTCGAACGTGCTGGCGATGACTTCACCCTTCACCGACCGCTGCATGTCG
>NZ_JBVPVA010000431.1:0-3165 GCF_055612215.1 Actinomycetospora sp.
TGACCACTCCGGAGCGCGCCCGCGCCCACCGCCGCCCGAGACAGCGCCGCAGGGCGGGTCGAGTGATCCTCCCCGCCCTGCGGCGTGACAGACCTCCCCGCGGGCCGGGAGCCCCGACCCCCGGCCCGCGGCGGAACCCAGGAGCTCGGCGCCCCCGTGTCCGGGCCCGCCCGCCGGCCGGCCCCGGCGGCCCGCTGACCCGCGAGGGGCACTCCACGCACGTCCGCAGGCTCACCGACCTGCCTGGTGTGCCCATGATCATGGAGAGCTTCCGGGTCGCGCTCGCGCCAACCCGCGAGGGGCACTCCACGCACGTCCGCAGGCGCATTGATATGCCTGGTGTGCCCGTGATCATGGAGAGCTTCCGGGTCGCGCTCGCGCCAACCCGCGAGGGGCACTCCACGCAGGTCCGCAGGCCCACCGACCTGCCTGGTGTGCCCGTGTCATGGAGAGCTTCCGGGTCGCGCTCGCGCCAACCCGCGAGGGGCACTCCACGCACGTGCGCAGGCCCACCGACCTGCCCCGTGTGCTCATGATCATGGGCTCGGGGCCGGTCAGGGCCGATCAGGGCCGATCAGGGCCGGTCAGGCTGGCAGACGCGCCAGCACCGCCGTAAGCACCGCGACCGCGCCGGCCTTGTCCAACGGATCGTTCCCGTTCCCGCACTTCGGCGACTGCACGCACGACGGGCACCCCGACGGACACTCGCACCCGGCGATCGCGTCGCGCGTCGCCGCGAGCCACGTCCGCATCGCCTCGTGCCCACGGTCGGCGAACCCGGCGCCGCCGGGGTGCCCGTCGTGGACGAACACCGTGGGCCGGCCGGTGTCCGGGTGCAGGGCCGTCGAGACCCCGCCGATGTCCCAGCGGTCGCAGGTCGCGACGAGCGGCATGAGCCCGATCGCGGCGTGCTCCGCGGCGTGCAGCGAGCCCGGCACCCGCGCGGGGACGATCCCGACGCCGTCGAGCAGCGTCTCCGAGAGCGTGTACCAGACCGCGCGGGTGGCGAGCGTGCGCTCCGGGAGGTCGAGCGGCACCTGCTCGAGCACCTGTCCCGACGGCGCCTTGCGCAGGTAGCCGACGACCTGCTCGGTCACCTCGACCGACCCGAGGCAGACCTGGAGCTCCGGGCCGTCCACCGTCGCGGCCCCGAACGACTCGCACTGCTCGGTCTCGACGACCGCGATGTCGGTGACCGACCGGGACTGCGTGGTCCACTCGGGCTCCTCGGCGTGGACGTGGGCGAGCCCCTCGTCGAGGTCCAGGGAGTCGACGACGTAGCTCTCGCCCTGGTGCAGGTGCACCGCGCCCTCGTGGACCGTGGACGGGGCGGCGCCCGGGTCGACCGTGCCGAGCATGCGCCCGGTGTCGGACTCCACGATCACCACCTGCTCGCCGCCCGATCCGCGGATGTCCACCCCGGCGTGGGGTCGCTCGGTGGGCAGCGCCCAGAACCAGCCGCCGCGCCGCCGCCGGACGAGCCCCTCGGCCGCGAGGTCGTCGAGGGCCCGCC
Source organism: Actinomycetospora sp. (assembly GCF_055612215.1). NCBI lineage: Bacteria > Bacillati > Actinomycetota > Actinomycetes > Pseudonocardiales > Pseudonocardiaceae > Actinomycetospora > Actinomycetospora sp. Next base: position 1,514 of record NZ_JBVPVA010000431.1, read on the forward strand.
GCGCGACCTCGCCGCCGAACACGTCCTCGACGTCCGCCGCGGTCAGCGGCAGCTCCGCCGCCGCGCAGGCGAGGTGGGGTGCGAGCACGTACGGGTTGGTCGGGTCGAGGACGCAGCGCTCCAGGGGCGCCCCGAGCACGGCCTGCGGGTGGTGGACGAGGTAGGTGTCCAGCGGGTCGTCGCGGGCCACGAGCAGGACCAGCGCGTCGTCCCCGGAGCGCCCGGCCCGGCCCGCCTGCTGCCAGAACGACGCCCGCGTCCCCGGGAACCCGGCGACCACCACCGCGTCGAGCCCGGCGACGTCGATCCCCAGCTCCAGCGCGTTCGTCGTCGCGACCCCGCGCAGCGCCCCGCTCATCAGCGCCGCCTCGAGCTCGCGCCGCTCCTCGGGCAGGTAGCCCGCGCGGTAGGCGGCCACCTGCCGGGCGAGCTCCGGGTCGATCTCGCCCAGCACACGCCGCGCCCCGAGCGCGGTCAGCTCGGCCCCCCGCCGCGAGCGCACGAACGCCAGCGACCGGGCGCCCTCCAGGACGAGGTCGGCCAGGATGCGTGCCGTCTCCGCGCCCGCCGAGCGGCGCACCGGCGCCCCGTTCTCGCCGGTGACCTCCTCCAGCAGCGGCGGCTCCCAGAGCCCGACCGCCCGGCGTCCGCGCGGCGACGCGTCGTCGGTGACCGGCACGACGTCGAGCCCGGTCAGCGTGCCCGCCGAGACCGCGGGGTCGGACATCGTCGCGGACGCCAGCACGAACGTCGGGCGTGCGCCGTAGCGCGCGCAGATCCGCCGGAGGCGCCGCAGCAGCAGCGCCACGTGCGACCCGAACACCCCGCGGTAGGCGTGGGCCTCGTCGACGACGACGTAGCGCAGCCGCCGCAGGAACGTCGTCCAGCGGCCGTGCCGCGGCAGGATCCCGCGGTGGAGCATGTCGGGGTTGGTGAACACCCACCGCGCCGAGCGCCGCACCGCGTCCCGCTCGGCCATCGGGGTGTCGCCGTCGTAGGACGAGGCGCGCAGCCCGCCGGGGCCTCCGGGGTCGAGCGCCCGGGCGGCCCTCAGCTGGTCGGCCCCGAGGGCCTTGGTGGGCGAGAGGTAGAGCGCGGTGGCCCCGGGGTCGGCGGAGAGCGCCGCCACCACCGGCAGCTGGTAGGCCAGCGACTTCCCCGACGCCGTGCCGGTGGACACGACGACGTGGCGACCCGCCCACGCCTGGTCGGCCGCGAGCGCCTGGTGCTGCCACGGGGCCCCGACCCCGCGGGCCGCCAGCCGGGCCCGCAGGTCGTCGGGGACCCACCCCGGCCACGGGGCCCGTCGGCCCTCGCGGGCGGGGACGACCTCGGCGTGGGTGAGCGGGTCCTCGCCCTGAGGGGTGCCGGCCAGGACGCGGCGCAGCAGCTCGGTGCCGTGCCCCGGATCGTCGGGCACGCGCAGCGCCCGGGCGATCGCGCCGACGCCACCGCCGCCGACACCACCGCCACCGGCCCCGGGACCCGTCCCGACGGGGTCGCCCGCCTCCCTCGTCACACCGCCTCCTCCCCGACCCACCGAGATTCGCACACCCCACCGACACCGCGGCGTGGGAGCATCTCGGCGGGGAAAGAAGCAGACGTCACAGCCTGTTCGGGAACCGGGCGGTCACGGGTGTCGGACCACCCCC
>NZ_JBVPVA010001197.1:0-2264 GCF_055612215.1 Actinomycetospora sp.
CCTGCCCGGCCGAGGACGACGCGGTGACGGTGTAGGTGCCGGGCGTGGTGCCCGCGGCGACCGTGCCCGAGCCGGAGAAGGCCTCCGGGTTCGTCCGGTCGAGGGTGGCCGGGCCGCTGAAGGCAGCCGAGGTGACCGTGATGCCCGAGGCGGTCTGCGCGGCGGGCTCGGCGAACGTGCCGGAGAAGGAGACCGTCCCGCCGGGGCGGACCGACGAGTTGGACAGCATGAGGACGCCGGGCTCCGAGACCGCGGCGCTGCCCGAGCCCGAGGTGGCGGACGAGGTGGTCGACCCGGCCGCCGAGGTGTCCGTGGACAGCGGCGACGCGAGGGCGGTCCCGGCGCCGGCCCCGGCGAGGGTGATCGCGGTCGCGGTGACGACGGCGGCGGTGGCGGCGGACAGACGCATGACGTGCTCCCGAGGGTGAGGGAGGTGGTGCGGGGAGCGTCCGGTCGGGGCGTTCTCCGTGCTGACGAGATCCATCGTCGCGCCGGCGCGGCCTCCGTCCCGTCCCCCGACGGCACGGTCCTGCGGACGACACCGCTGTCCCCCGACGGGGGGACGTTCGGCGTCGAAGGTCAGGTCCAGCGGGTGCGCAGGTAGCCGCCGACGAGCGCGGTCAGCTCGTCGAGGATCGCCTCGCGCCCGACGTCGGGGCGCTCCAGCACCCACGAGATCGTCACGTGCTCGACGGTACGCACGAGCATCCACGCGACGGCGTCGACGGGCACCCCGTCGGCGTCGGGGTGCTCGGCGAGCAGCGCCCCCGCGACGAGCGCGTCGATGCGGCGGGCGAACCCCATCCGGCGCCGCTCGGCCGTCCGGGGCCGGTCCTGCCACAGCACCCGCACCAGGTCGGCCTCGGCGCACAGCGCGTCGAGGAGGGCCTCGAGGTGACCGCGGACGGCGTCGTCCCCGCCCCGCAGGCCGGCGAGGAACGCGCGCGTGATGCGAGCTTCGAGGTCGTCGACCGCCCGCTCCACGACCCGGTCGAGGATAGCCTCCTTGTCCGGGAAGTACTGGTAGAGCGACCCGGGCCCGACGCCCGCGGCGGCCGCGATCCGGTTGGTGCTCGCCCCCTCGAACCCCCGCTCGAGCAGCACGGACCGGCCCGCGGCGAGGATGCGCTCGACCGTGGCGCGGGAGCGCTCCTGCGTCGGGCGGCGGCGCATCGCGCGGGGCTCCTCGGCGGTCACCGGACACCTCCCGCGGCGCGTCGGGAAACGCGAGTTGAACGCGACCGGGAACTCGTGTCAGCGTCCTCCCCATGGTGGCAGAGACCGTGCTCCCGGAGTTCCCGGCGCGCTTCCGGGGCGCGGCGGAGCGCAATGCCGCCATCGCCCGACCCCTCGCGCTGCTGGGCCGGGTCCGGCGCCGCGACGAGGCGCTCGTCGACGAGATCGGGCGCCGGATGCTGCGCCGCGACGAGGTCGGCGCCGAGCTCGCCGCGGCGATGCGGCGCGACGCGATCCCCCGGGTCACGACGACCGCGCTGCACCGCGCCCTCGCCGACGGCGTCGGTGACGACGACCCGCCCGCGCTGCGGCGCTTCGTCGCCACCCTCGAGCGCGAGCCCGCCTGGCTCGACCGCGACCTGCTCGAGCGCGGCGCCCGCGCCTACCGGCGGATGGGCCGCAGCCGCGACGACGTCCTGCTCGCGCTGTCGCTCATCGGCGGCTACCGCTACGCCGGGCCGGCCGACCTGCTCGTCGCCACCGGCGGGCTCACCGGCACCACCGCGATGCGCCGCCTCGGCGAGACCACGGCCTGGGGCCACGCGGTGTCGCGGCCCGGCGGTCTGGCCCGCGACGGCGAGGGTTTCCGGACGACCGCGCACGTCCGCGCGATGCACGCGCTGATCAACGACCGGTTCGAGCGCCACCCCGACTGGGACAGCGCCGCCCTGGGCCTGCCGGTGAACCGCAGCGACCTCGCCGGGACGCTCGCCCTGTTCAGCGCCACCGCCATCCTCGGCGTGCGGGTCCTCGGCCGTCGGGTGCCGCGCGCCGACGCCCTCGCGGTCATGCACCTGTGGCGCTACGTCGGCAACCTCATGGGTGTCGACGAGGTCTGGCTGTTCGCCGACGAGCGCGCCCAGCACGCCTTCGACCACCACCTGCTCCTCGCCCAGGGCGGCCCGACCCCCGCGGGTGCCGCCCTCACGACGGCGCTGGTGGAGGGCACCCGGCGCAGCCACGCCGGGCGTGGGCACCCGATCCGCGGCTGGTGGGCCCGGCGCCGGCTGCTCTCGCACCTGCGGCTC
>NZ_JBVPVA010000019.1:0-1315 GCF_055612215.1 Actinomycetospora sp.
CCTGATCACGGGGTGACCCGGGGCCCGTTCACCCCCGGTTCACGTCCAGGACGGGTGTCCGCCCCCACCCCCGCCTAGGGTGCGGCCATGCGCACGGCCTACCACGAGAAGCTCTCGGGACTCAACGACGAGCTCGCCCAGATGTCCCAGCTGGCCGGCGAGGCCATGAAGAAGGCGACGAGCGCACTGCTCGACGGGGACCTCGACCTCGCCGAGGAGGTCATCTCCTCCGACACCGAGATCGACGCCCTGCGGACCTCGGCCGAGGAGCAGGCCTTCGGGCTGCTGGCCCTGCAGGCGCCGGTCGCGGGCGACCTGCGCTCGGTGATCGCGGCGATCCACTCCGCGGGCGACCTCGAGCGCATGGGCGACCTCGCCCTGCACGTCGCGAAGGCGGCCCGGCGGCGCCACCCCGACCTGGTCCTGCCCCAGGAGGTGGCGCCCTACTTCGCCGAGATGGGCCGTGTCGCGCTCGACCTGGCCCAGGACGCCCGCCAGGTGATCCTCAAGCGCGACATCGAGCTCGCGTTCACCATGGAGTCCGACGACGACGCCATGGACGACCTCCACCGCCACCTGTTCACCGTGATGATGAACAAGGACTGGCCGCACGGCGTCGCCCCCGCGGTCGACGTGACCCTGCTCGGGCGCTTCTACGAGCGGTTCGCCGACCACGCCGTGGCGGTCGCCCGGCGCGTGGTCTTCATGGTCACCGGCAAGATGCCCGACCCGCCGCTGGCCTGATTCCCCCCGGAACGAGCGAACGGCCGGTTCGTCACCGTCGAACGTGACGAACCGGCCGCTCGTGCTCTTCGGGACGGGGCCGGGCCCGGGTCAGCCGAAGCGGCCGGCGATGTAGTCGTCGGTCTCGCGCTCGGTCGGGTTCGAGAAGATGTTCTCGGTGTCGTCGATCTCGACGAGGTGCCCCGGCTTGCCGGTGGCCTCGAGGTTGAAGAACGCCGTCTGGTCGCTCACCCGCGCCGCCTGCTGCATGTTGTGGGTGACGATGACGATCGTGTACTCGCGCTTGAGGTCCCCGATGAGGTCCTCGATCGCGAGGGTGGAGATCGGGTCGAGCGCGGAGCACGGCTCGTCCATGAGCAGCACGTCGGGCTGCACGGCGATCGCGCGGGCGATGCACAGCCGCTGCTGCTGGCCGCCGGACAGGCCACCGCCGGGCTTGTCGAGCCGCCCGGAGACCTCCTTCCAGAGGTTCGCGCCGCGCAGCGAGGCCTCGCAGACCTCGTCGAGCTTCTTCTTGTCCCGCACGCCCTGCAGCTTCAGGCCGGCGACGACGTTGTCGCGGATCGACATC